>JBILAN010000102.1:0-7417 GCA_044354135.1 Luteolibacter sp. | reverse complement strand
TATGGAGAACGACAGGACGTTGTTTGGGCTGGATTTTTAGTCGATGTTTCAAGTCGCCTATGCGAAAAGTGATGACACCTTCGGCTTGTTGGCCCGGAAATTTAAATTCGTAGAGATTTTTTTTCAGTGAAACCGTGACTTCGGGTTGGTTCTCGAATCGAGCGATGGCGATTACGGGTTTCTGCTCGGATTGATTTTTTAGTTTGAGATTCACCGCAAAAGCCTCGCCGTATGGGACAGCGAGGTAAGTGATGGGTTTTTCCAGCTGAGTAAAGGTGTAACGTTCGACATCAGAAAACGGCTTTAACCAGCGTTCCAGAGCATTCCATCCTGCTTTCGGAGTGAAAACGAATGCGGTTGCGACGAGGGCCAGTAGAGCCATCGCAGCCAGACCCCACTTGCGGTGACGAGCGGTGGGCAGAGCTCCATCGAGCTCACGTTTCTGCGCCTCCGCAGCCACGACTTGCATCGCCGCTTCGCGAAGGCGTGGCGAAAGGGTATCGCCGTTTTCATCTTGTGCCTGAAGTTCAATGACTCCGAGTAGGCGATCTCCCAAACCAGGATATTTTTTCGCAATTAAACGCGCCAGCTGACCCTCATGGCGGTGTCCCCAGATCCAACGGTGCAGCCAATACGGAGCAAAACCGACAAACAAAGAAATTCCCCCTAGCAAAATCAAAAGCCGTGCCCAGATGGGGGTTTGCCAAATCCGATCCAGACCGAATAGCAAAAGGAACGACAAAAATAAGCCGATCAATCCTAGCGAAATGATTTCAATGACCTTACGCCACCACAAATGTTTGCGGAACGACTCCAACTGTCTTTTCAGACTCTCGGGAATCGAATGATGGTCTTCGGGTAAGTGCGCTGACATTTTGAAATGACGCTGAAATTGAAAAATAGAGGGGGTATGTTATGAGTCAGCGGTATACTGCCACGTATACGCAATAACTCCAGCAGATTTCTCAAATAATCAATGGATTCCACATCCGTTATTCGTCTTTAAATGCCTCAGCACGCCTTTCATCAATGCATCGCTTCAGCCAAGCCACCAACTTCTCCGCCTCCTTGGACTGGGAACGCATCGAAATAAGTGAAACCCAGTCGAGGTGTTCACGAGATTGAACCCCAGAAATTCGATGAATATCCAGCTTGGACATGATTGCTTCGGTTTCTTTCGGATGGGCGTTTAAAATCTGTGCTGGGCGGGGCAATTCGTCCAAAACCTCAGCAGTAAGGCCGAACGAAGTGACGCCGACGCCGTATTTGGCGGAAAGTTTGCGTAAACCATCTGCCAGAGCCTCGTCCTCGATCAGGCCCGCATAGATCAACTCTCCACCTTGTGCCCATTGAGAAACGGAAAGGGCTTGGAAAAAATCCTCACGATAAGACATTAAGGAAGGCACCAACCTGAGCCGTGCCGAGTGCAAACGGAAGGGCGTGATTCCCAGGCGCTGTTTGAAATCCAACATCTCCGCATCCAAAGACATCTCCTCATCGGGCGAACCACCCGTTTCCCAATCGACCAAGACCAATTCTGGAAATTTCCATAAATTCCCGATTGGAGATTCATTGGTAAATGGATCACGAAAAATGAACGGGAATCGACCGTTGATTTCAAAATAACGAGTCACCACCGCGCGGAATTTTCTAATCCGCAGCATCGCTTTATCCACGGAGGTTTCATTGCCGCTCAGGTCATCAAGCCGACCTTGTGTCCACGCCAACAATTCCTGCGCACCCGACAAAGCGGGCAAAGGCTCGCTGCGGCGGTAATAACCCTGCCCTTTTTCCACTTTAGCTATCGATGAGGTCGGATCACACGACATAATCGAAAAATGATAGCGCAATGAAGCATCGGAATAATTTCCATTCAAACTCAGGCGTGCCAAACGAATCAATTCGGTGCCTTTGATTGCATCCGTTGGACTAGATGGGAGCAAAGTAGGTAAGACGTCGTTTAGTTGCTTTCGGAGACTCATAGCAGAAGCGATTGAAAAACTCTGTCTATCCAAACCATCCAGAGCAATTGCACAAGCGCTTTCTTATTTCTTGTTGATAAACATCAAAATGAAACTTCCTATTGCACAAAACAGTAAATGTGACCTAGAATCCCTCCCCCTACTTTTACATTGATTGACTCTTAAGCTTATGAATCCAGATCGCGCCACATTAAATTTCCTTAATTCCTTTCCAGAAGAAGCACGCAAACGCGGCGATATGCTTCAAAAAGACGGTGCCGTTACCCAAATATTCGGGAATCACTTATTTATTCAAGGCCGCGTAGAGGATGAATCCGGAACCTATCGCACTTCACTTCGCCTCCAAGGAAACCGCTGGTTTGGAAACTGCACTGCAGAAGACGAAATAATTTCAGGTGCCTGCCAATACGCCACGATGATGGAGCGCATGCATCGCGGTGAGGATTTACCGGAATCTCCAAACGAGTTTGATGACACCCCAGTGCTCGATATCATCGAGGAAAAACTCGGTCGCGAACTGGATGACAAAGAAGCGGAATACGTAACGAAAATCGAAAAACGCTATCGACGCTATGTGATCGAAGGTGAACTCCACGATCACGACATGGTCCGCATCAACCCACGTTGGGACATAACCACCTATGAGCCACTTGAGCTGTGGCCAGTTCCTCCAGGCGACATTCTGGAGTTTTGGAACTTTCTCGCTTACGCCTTCTACAAACGCAAACTTCCTTATCCAGAATTCATGTCGGTCATCACCGATCTGGGTTCGGTTCAGAAAAAAATGGCCGAGTGGGAACAAGAACGCGAAATCGCTGCCTGGTATGACCGCATTGAGCAAGTGAACGAGCGCCCGCCACAGGACGCTCCCCTCAACGTTCAGTTCCGTTTGGTTGCCACCATCAACGAAGCACGGATGGAAATCCGTGAAGACAGACCGAACGCGCAATACGTGCAGCTTCGTGAAAAAGTCGATATCGAGAAATACGTTGCACTGCACCAAGAAGGCGCGCTGTTGATGGACGCTTCTTCCCAAACTCTTTGGGAACATTATCTTGCATTCTATCGCAAGCACGGCGACACCACTCTCGACTTCGATCAAGAAGAATCCTGCCGCTTCATGAACCGCGTGTTCCAACAACCGGCTCTTAAAGGTTACCTCGTCAACTTGGACGACAAACCATTCCGCGTGGTTGACGAAGCCCTATCATGGATCTGCGAAGACGAACCATACGATCCAAGTTCGTTCGCGCTACAACTCATCACTGCCCATGGTGAAAATGTTTCTCACTCTGTTAGACTTCTACCGGGTCGCAAGGTTCTGTATCAATCCGACGAAACCGTTTTCCCCGGCCCGCCACGTTGGCTGGAGGAAACCGAAGTAATGCCTCGTTATCACATTCCAAAAAAAGTCATCGACTCACTCGAAGGCGTTGAGTTCCTTCGAAAAATCGGCGCGTCACTTCCTGAGTCACTCGTCAAACGCGTCACCGATCTTGAGCTCAAGCCCAAGTTGGAAATGAAACTCATTGCGGGCCTAACAGCTGCCGAGACCGAGCATCTCGTCGTCGATGTGACTGCCATCGAAACCAAAGGACTCCGCACTGAGCGCCTCACCAAGGATGGTTGGGAGCTCGTCGAGCAACAATCGATCAAAGGAAATCAACTCATGCGCTTCGCGCGCGAGCCGCTGCATCCGATCCCTGCGATCCTGGATGAAATGGCACTTGCTTATGATGAAAAACTCATCTCTTTCAAATCACGTATCACCAAGCAGTTTCCTGAGAAATTCGCAGAATGGGTCCGGGCAATGCCTCCGGAAGTTGAGCTCGATATCGATCTCCGCCTAAAATCCATCCTCAACGATCCTGTAACCGCAGCCGTGCGCTTCGAAGTCGTTGGTCAAGACATCGACTGGTTCGATCTACGCATCGTCATCGATGTCCAAGGCGTCAATCTCTCCAAAGCGCAAATTCGCCAACTCGTCGCCGCTCGCGGTGGATATGTTAGAATGGAAGATGGCTCATGGATGCGTCTGGAAATCAAACTCGATGCAGATCAACGCGAAGCCGTCACACGCCTGGGGCTAGATCCTTTCGATCTTTCCGGTGAGACTCACCGCATGCACGCCCTACAGCTTGCCGATCCGAAAGCCGCTGAGGTATTCGATCCTAAAGCATGGGAGCGAATCAAAAACCGCGCCAACGACATCAAACTTGAGGTCAATCCAGATCTGCCTGACGGACTCAACGCAACCCTCCGCCCTTACCAGGTTGAAGGTTTTAAATTCCTCGCTTACCTCTCTGAAAACAACTTCGGTGGTATCCTTGCAGATGATATGGGTCTTGGAAAAACCATCCAGTCCCTCACCTACTTGCTCTGGCTCTTTGAGGAGCATAAGAAAACCGGTGGCGCTCACAAACCTGCGCTCATCGTCTGTCCGAAATCGGTTCTCGATGTTTGGTTCAGCGAAGCAGAAAAATTCACTCCGCAACTCAGAGTTAAAATCCTCAAGAACCGCGACGATATCAACGTCGATTTTATCCAGAACAACATCGATATGCTCGTTCTTAACTACGCCCAGCTTCGGGTCTGTGGTGAAGAACTTTCCGGCATCAAATGGCTCACCACGATTCTCGACGAAGGCCAGCAAATCAAGAACCCCGATTCCAAGGCTGCGAAATGCGCCCGCGAACTCGATTCTCAAAACCGCCTCGTTCTAACAGGAACGCCTATCGAAAACCGCTTGCTCGACATGTGGTCGCTGATGGCCTTCGCCATGCCGGGTGTCCTAGGATCGCGGGCCTACTTCAAAAAACGCTTCGACAAACGCAAGGATCCGCTTTCCCAAATGCGTCTTGCTTCCCGTTTGCGTCCTTTCCTACTTCGCCGCACCAAGCTGCAAGTGGCTCAAGACTTGCCACCGAGAACTGAGGAGGAAGTTTACTCTAAAATGGAAGGCGTGCAGCTCGAGCTATACAAAAATGAACTCAAGCGCATTCAGAAAGCCTTGCTGGGACTCGATTCCGACGAAGCAGTCAAAAAGAACTCCTTTGCAATCCTTCAAGGTCTCATGCGCCTGAGACAGATCTGCTGTCACCCGGGACTCATCGATCCGAAGTATCTCAAAGAAGAATCCGCCAAAATGGAATCTCTCTTCTACCTTCTCGACCAGCTTCACGACGAAGGTCACAAGGTGCTGGTCTTCTCGCAGTTCGTTTCGATGCTCGACCTCATTAAGGCCCGCCTCGAACTCGAAGCGCGTCCGTTCCATTACCTCACCGGTCAAACCAAGGATCGTAAAGGCGAAATTGAGCGTTTCCAAACCACCAAGGACGCATCGGTCTTTATGCTTTCACTCAAAGCCGGTGGTGCAGGTTTGAACCTGACTTCTGCTTCATACGTCATTCTCTACGATCCATGGTGGAACCCTGCAGTCGAAAACCAAGCTATCGACCGAACTCACCGAATCGGACAGAAAAACAAGGTCATTGCCTATCGATTGCTGACCCGCGACACGGTCGAAGAAAAAATCCGCGTCCTACAGCATCAGAAAACCCAGCTCGTCACCAATGTGCTCGGAGATGAAGGCTTCGCATCCAACCTCGGCATCGACGACCTCCAGTTCATCCTCACCCACAGCATCGACGAAGATGAAATCGATGAGGAAAAAGCCAAGGCTGCCAAAGCTGAAAAATCAGAGAAACCTGCAAAAAAGCCCGCAAAAAAAACTGCCTCTAAGAAGCACGCTCAGGACGATCTCTAATCTGATCACAGTCATTCAAGCCAAAAAATAGGTCCTATTAATCATGTAGGGCCTACTTTTATTTCCAAACTGCATCGGAATTCACCCAAATCGGCGACTTTGTGAAAAATTTCACAAAGCACACTTGCCGCGCCGCTCTTGTCCCTACATAGTCCGCGCAGGTTTTTTCCACCCTTTTCAATCTGCTTTTCCATCACGACTCATGAGCGACACTGTATCGTCCACCGCGGAACTTAAATTACCCAAAGACCTCGCCGCCGAAAAGGGCATGGTCAACGTCCAGATCGACGGTGTCTGGTATCAATTTGCAAAAGGCACTAGAATGATCGAGGCCTGCAGTTCGGTGAAAAAGGATGTTCCCTATTATTGTTACCATCCGAAGCTGAGTGTTCCCGGAAACTGCCGGATGTGTATGGTGCAGATGGGAATGCCGCCGCGCCCCGCTCCTGGACAAGATCCCGTGCGTGATGAAAACGGCTACGAGATCATAGGCTGGATGCCGCGTCCCGCCATTTCCTGCGCGAACACGGTTGCTGAAAACATGGGCATCCGCACGACCGGCGATCTCGTCGAAAAATGCCGCGAAGGTGTGATGGAGTTTCTTCTCATCAATCATCCTTTAGATTGCCCAATCTGCGACCAAGCAGGTGAATGCCGACTCCAAGAACAATCGGTCGGATTCGGCCGTGGTGTTTCCCGCTTCATCGACATGAAGGTGAAGAAACCAAAAAACGTCGATATCGGTCCACGCATTCGCCTCGATGACGAGCGCTGCATCATGTGCTCTCGTTGTATTCGTTTTATGGATGAAGTAGCAGGCGATGCCGTCCTAGGTTTCACTCAGCGCGGAACACACACCACTCTAACCGTTCATCCAAATCGTGAGCTGGATTCCAATTACTCCCTCAACACCGCCGATATCTGCCCAGTCGGTGCACTGACATCTAACGATTTCCGTTTTCAGATGCGTGTTTGGTTCTTAAAAGAAACCCCGTCTATCGACGTGAACTGTGGCACCGGAACTAACATCGTCATCCACACCCGTGGCAACACCATCCACCGCATCACTCCACGTCAAAATGATGCAGTGAACTCCAACTGGATGCCTGATTCCCATCGTTTGAATTTCCATTGCATCGATAGCGAGGCACGCCTCACCGAGCCTCTCATCCGTGAAAACGCCCAACACGTCGGCACCACATGGACGAAAGCCATCGAAACGTTCACTGCAAAAATCAAAATCTTCGCCGCGGATGAAATCGCCATTGTCGGCTCCGCGCGGATGACCAATGAAGAACTTTTCTTGTTAGAAAAACTCCGCAGCGCGCTTAGCGTGAAAAACTTCTCTTTGGTCGCAAGAAATGGTGAAGCGGATCCATTACTCATTGCCGCAGATCGCAACCCAAACACCACGGGTGCTAAAATCATTCTCAAACAAGACGATCCTTATCAATCCCTGGCTTCGATCCGAAACGGCGTCCAATCTGGAAAAATCAAAGCGCTTATCTCATTCCATGAAGACCTCATCACTGATGCTGGCTACACAGCTGAAGATCTCAGCAAAATCGATTTCTTCGTGCAGTCCGCCCTTCTCGCGAATCCATCCGCTGGTTTTGCTGACCTTGTGCTTCCTGGTGCAGCATTCGCTGAAAAACGCGGATCCATGGTG
>JBILAN010000157.1:0-23517 GCA_044354135.1 Luteolibacter sp. | reverse complement strand
TCGTTGCCGACGATGGAGACGCTGGCATTACAGCCAGAAGGCAGTCTGAGTGTGGCAGGCGGGATGCCGGTGATATTGTTTCCTCCGGACACCAGAACATAGGTGCCTGGCGCAGCTCCCACAGATATTGAAATGGTTAGCTCTGAAGCACCACTGAAGCTCAATCCCTTGCCGCTGGCGAAATCGAGCGGATTATGGCTGCCAGCAGGGGTGCTGAGATTGAACTCCAGCTTGCCGCCTGCGGCGATGGTGGCGTTTCCTCCGAGCGTGCCGCTGCCGCCGAGAGTTGCTCCGCTGGCAACCGTAATGTCGCTTGCTGCGGTGCTGCCATTGATGAAGAGTTTTCCCTGATTGACGGTGGTCAGACCGTAGTAGGTATTCGCACCGGAGAGAGTGAGCGTGCCGGTGCCGGACTTGAAGAGATTGCCCAAGTTTCCACTGGATTGATCTCCCTGGGTAATGCTGCCGTTGATTACCGTGTCGCCGGTGCCGCCGAACCCGACAGTGGAAGGATCCCACTGTCTTTTGATCGGAACCGTGCCGTTGATCGTCAGCTTCCTGCCCGCAGTCAGGTTGTTGGTTAAAACAACTCCCCCCAGAGTATTGTTAACATAATTCTGATAGAAGGTGTTCGAGAACGTCACGTCCTGCGAACCGACGACGGACGAACTGGCGGTGAGGTTGACCTGGGCCGTGATCGTGCGGCTGGCGCCAGAGGCCTCGATCGCGCCGCCGTTGAGGACCAGGATGCTGCTTCCTAGGGCGTTGTCGGCTCCGATTTGCAGCGTGCCGGCGTTGACGGTCGTGTTGCCGGAGTAGGTGTTGGTGCCGGTGAGGGTCAGCGTGCCGGTGCCGGATTTGGTCAGGCTACCGGAGCCGCTGATCGTCGAGGCGAAAATGGTGCCCTGAGCCACATTATCACTGCGGTTGATAATCAGCGTGCCGTCATTGACGATCTGGCTGCTCGGATGAAGCGATCCGGTCGTGCCGCCGTTGCCGATGCTTAACGTGCCGCCGAGAATCCTCGTCGTGCCGGTGTAGGTGTTCGTACCGGTGAGGAACAGAAGCTCGCCCATTCCCGAAGCAGGGACGAGACCTGAATACGTGAACCCGGTGGCGGAACCGTTGTCCACGATGGGCGCCGCTATCACCGACGGATGATATCTGGTGATCCCAAGCGGATGATTTAGGAAGACAAGTTCCTGGCCCGCGGGCCCCCTGAGACTTCCCGGGCCGTTGATATAAAAGACGCCACCGTCATCGACGCCACTGCCTACCAAGATGCCGCCGGTGGTCAGCGTAAGCCCTGCGTTGATGTTCACGGTGTAAAAGCGGCTCATCGCGGCACGGAGACTGGTGATGGTCGTATTGCTGGAGAGGGTCGTCGTTCCCATCATAGTATTCAAAGACGCATTGCCGGAAAGGCTGGTGGGGGTGGCGGCGGTGTAGGTGACCGGAGCGATAAATGTATTGGTGGCATCCATGCCGGCCCAGCCCGTGGTGCCGATGGTGGCAAAGGCCACGCCGTTGGAGAGCAGGATTTGGCCGGCCGTGCCCGAGGTGGTCAGCACGCCGTTGGTGGCGGAGGGCGTGCCGGTGGGCAGCGTGATGCGCAGCGCGCTGCCCGCGTTGCGGGTGATGGCGCCGAGATTGAGCGAGAGCGGATTGGCGGTCGCGTTCGCGCTAAGGGTGATGGCGGAGAGGCCCGGGTTGAGCGTGGTGGTGCCGTTGCCGGCCTGGCTGTTCGTCGTGGACGCCTTGCCGGTCAGGTTCAGCGTGCCGCCGCCCAGGACCAGGGCCGAACTGTTGCTGATGATATTGGTGGTGGGTGCGCCCGCGGCCGAGAAATCCAACTTCAGCGTCCCCGCGTTGACGGTCGTCGCGCCGGTGTAGGTGTTTTCGGCGGTGAGGGACCAGGTGCCGGTGCCGTTCTTGGTCAGGGTGCCCGCGTCGGTACCGATGATGCTGGCAACGCTGCTGGCGGCATTGGTGCCGCCGAGGGTGAGGCCGAAGCCGGAGCCGGTGATGGTGCCGGTGTTGGAAAGAACGAGGTTACCGCTGCTGGCGACGATGCTGCTGGCACTGCCGAGGGTGAGCAGGCCGCTGTAGGTGGCGGCCGTGGCCGAGGTGTTGGTCAGCGCGCCGCCGTTGGCGATGCCGGTGCCATTGAGGGTGAGGGCTTCGGCGGTGCCGAGGCTGAACCCGTTGAGGTCGAGTGTCGCGCCGGTGGAGACGACGGTCCCCGCCGCGGTGGTCCCGAGCGGAGTATTGGTGGCGATGCCCGCCTCGCCGAGTTTGAGAATGCCGCCGTTGATCGTGGTGACCCCGGTGTAGGTGTTTCGGCCGGAGAGAGTGAGTGTGCCGGCACCGGTCTTGGAGAGGCCGCCCGCACCGCTAATATCGATGAAGGTCGTCGGGTAGTGTACCAAGGTGTTGCCGGTCCCGCCGATGGTGAGCAGGAAGCCGGCGTTGTTCACCGCACGGGTTTCTATCTTGAGCAGGCTGTCATCATTGTTCGTCCAGCTTTGTGCCGCACCCAAGGTGATCGGACTGATGATGGTAACAGCTCCGGCACCCGAGTTCATGGTGATGCCGTTGTTGAGCGTGATGGTCTCCGTGGACGTGCCGAGCGTGTAGGTGCCGGTGAAAGAGTTGAAGGTGAGTGAACCGATCGTGGTCGGGCTAGCCAGAGTGACCGCACCGCCCGTGCCGCCGTTGCCGAAGACCGCATCTTTGCCGCTTATCCAATTGGTGTTTGATCCTGCGGCTACATTTCGCCATTGCGTGAGACTACTGAGCCATCCGCCGCCGCCATCGTTTTGACCGTTGGCATAGTTCGAGTCGGCATCCCAGTGGAGTGGTGCAGTGAGAAGGACAGTGGTGGATTGAATGGAAATTTTGCCTGCAGAGTCGGTGACTCGCAAGCGGATGAGGTTGTTACCAACCACCATGCCATAAGTGCTTTGCAAAACAGTCATGTTGATAGCTGTGGGGATGGCTCCGGTAACATTCGCCGTGAAGCCTCCGGCGTCGTTGCTGTCATCGAGATCCCATTCGTAAGTGGAGATGGTTTGGCCACCCGAGGCTAATGACCCGCTGCCATTCAGCGAGAGATCTGCCGTGATGGAGACCGTGTAGGGACCGCCTGGGACAGCAAGCGGATTAGCACGGATCACGGTGAGGACTTGCTCCACACTATCTGCCGGATGGTGATTTTCATCTCCTGCCTGGAAGGCGGTAATGGTGCTCGTGCCGATGCCGATAATCGTCACCGTATTTCCATCTACCGTGGCAACCGAGCTGTTAGAACTGGTAAAAGTAACCGGCAGATTGGAAGTGCTGGTGGCGGTGAGTGTGATGGAAGTCTGATCATTGCCCACGGTGCCCAGAGCGGCAAAGTTGATGGAAGGGGAAGCCTTCGAGATGAGGAGAGTGCCACTGGCGGATCCTGTGTAGCCGGATTCAGTGACCGTGGCGACCACGTCATAGCTGCCTGCATCAGTCGGTACGCTCTCAGCGCCACTTAAGCCGTTATAGGTGAGCGAATAGGTTTTTTGAGGGCTGGTGGTGACGCTCACCGCCTTGGGTGTGCCATCGTAGGTATGATAGAGATTTCCCAGAATGACTTCGACGGGGATCCCATTCACGGTCAAGCTTGCGCCTCGCGTGGTGTTGCCAAGGCCGTTGCCATCACCAGCCGTGGTATTGGCAAACGTGATCGTGTCATAGTAGCTACCGATTGTAAGATCATTGGCGCTTGAATTCGGCGTGACGGTAACGGTGGTGGATGCCCCCGGCGCGAGGGTGCCACTGGCGCTGCTGAGGTCGAGCCATGCCACAGATTTTGCGGCACTCCAGTCCAGTGATTGGCTGCCGTAATTGTTGAGGGTGTAGGTTTTTGAGGTCGGACTAAACGGACCGCCGGGGTCGCGAATGGTGGAGAAGTCGCCGGATGTCACCGCCAGCACGCCATAAACGGGCACTGTGACAGTCAAGGTATTGTTGTCCAGAAGGGCGTTCGTGGTGTTCAGGTTCAAGCCTACCGTGCTTTGCAAGCTGGCTCCGGCATTGATTTGGAGCTGCAGGGTTCCCACGGAGTTTGGTGTGACTTGAATCGTAAAAACACCGGGTGCGGTTTCGGTGATATCGCCAAATTGAACGGATGCAGTGCCGGCGTTGCTGAAGTCCGCCGAACTGACCGTGTTGTCATTCATGTCCTCATTGAAGGTGACCGTGTAGGTGATGGGGGTATAGAGATCAACCGAACCGCCGCTTTTGTCGTCTGCGATACTGAGCAAGGTAGGAGGATCAGGAAACTCCCCGGAGTATTCGACTGTTAGAACAAGATCATTGCCAACGATGGAAAGTCCGGCCACCCATTCATCGGGATAAACGAGCGAGGGAACGGGACCCGAGATGCCGCCGGGAGCTGTTAAAAGTGTGTATGTGCCGATCTCGGCAAAGCCGGAGACCGTGACCTGCGAGGATCCGGAAAAGGTGAGTGAGCGGCTGGCTCCGAGTTCCAGTTTATCGTGACTGGCGGGCGAGGAATTGAGATTGAAAGCAAGTTTGCCGCCAGCCGCGATGGTCGTGTTGCCGCCGATGATACCTGTGCCCAAGAGAGTCGCGCCGTTATTGATGGTGATGCTGCCTGAGCCTGTGCTGCCGTTGACATACAAATTGGATCCGCCATTGACGGTGATGTTGCTCGCGCCTGTGCTGCCATTGATGATCAAGTTGCCGCTATTGGCATTTACCGTGGTGGTTCCCGTATAAGTGTTGGTGCCGGAGAGTATCCAGGTGCCGGTGCCGGATTTGGTGACGGCGGCGACGTTGCTGCCGGTGCCGTTGACGATGGCGCCGCTTAGGGAGCCGAGGCCGGTGCCGGTGAAGGCCACGGTCGAGATGCCGGAGCTGCTGGCGTTGGCCACGCCGCTGGTCAGGGCGAAGGTACCCGAAGGCCCGCTGGCATCGAGCGTGAAGGTGCCGCCAGCGGAGATGAGATTGATCACGCGATTGCTGCTGTGGCCGGTGCCGATGTATTTCAGCGTTCCGCCGTTGGCGATGTCGATGATGCTGTCAGGCCCCGCGGCCGGCTTGCCCAAGGCATTGGCGGTGGAGCTGCCGACGTTCTGGATGGAGTTGATAGAAAGCGTGCCCGCATTGATGGTCGTCTTGAGGGTGTAGGTATTGGCGCCGGAAAGCGTCCAAGTGCCGGAGCTGGTCTTGTAGACGCCGATCGTCCCGTTGCCGTTGGATATCGCCCCGTTAACGAAGCCGCCCGCGCCGCCGGCGCCGAGGACAAGGGTCTTGGCGCCCGCCGTGGTGGTGGAGACGGCACCGAGGGTCATGGTGTAGGTGCTGTTTAGGTTTTCGATTGTTGCTGTTCCACCAAGAACGATTGGACGGTCGAGCAACGTCAGGTTGGCAATCGCCGTGCTATTGAATTGGAATGGAATAGCGCCGTGATTCAATGTGATCGGATTGGCACTGTTGCCAAGGCTATTAAACCTAAAGAAGGACCAAACCCCAATGTTTTCATTGCCCGTGCCGACCGTTAGAGGCCCGGTGAATGTATTGCCATGGCCGAGTAGGAGAGCTCGTTGGTAGCCGTCTCCACCATTGAACGACAGCACCGGATCCCTGCCCCATATAATGCCACCGTTCCCCGTGATGTTGCCGCTGATGGTGGTCTGTCCATTCGCCCAGTTGTGATACAAGCCGGCGACGGCTCCGTTGTTGATCGTGATCGGGCGCGTTCCCAGATCGATGGTGGCACCTCCTGTGGCGGGGTGGTTGCCGAATGACAAGGCAGCCGATCCATTGAAGGTGACGCCGGTGCCGGTTGCGCCGAGGTTGGCGTTGTCTTTGACAACCAAGTGTCCCGCATTGATAATCGTGCCGCCGCTGTAGGTATTGGTGCCGGGCAGTCGCAGCACGCCGGCGCCGGATTTGGTGATCGGCCCGGTGCCCGCGAGAGCGGAGGCGATCGTTACATCCCCCGAGTTCGAGATCGTTCCAGGCGCGCCGAAGGTCACGGTGCCGCCCGTGAGGGTATAAGGCGCCGTGAAGGTCAGTCCGCCGACGGTGATATTGGTGCCGAGCGTGACCGTGCCCGCCGTGCCGCCGAACACGGCCGTGTCGTTGTTCGGGTTGTACCAGGCCACGTGGGGATAGGCGGTGCCCAGATCCCAGTTCCGGATCGCGGTGTCCCAGGTTCCGTTACCGCCCGCGCTCGCACCGTTGCCGTTGCCCGCGATGTGGGCCGACCCGCCGTCCCAATACAGACTGGTGGTCGCCCATCCCGGTGTCATGGTGTTGGCCACGGCCGAGAAGGCGGTCTCGTTCGGCGTCGGGGCCGAGTCGCGCGCCTTGACCTTGTAGCTGTAAACCGTCAGCGATGTCAGGCCGGTATCCGTCCACGTCGGGGAGGAGATCCAGCCCGAGTTGATGGCGGAGTTGTTGGCGTTCTCGAACCAGTACTGCACCGGCGGGCTGAGCGCGTCGGTGGCGGTCGTGGCCGTCATGGTGATCGAGTTGGCCCCGGCCGGGCCAGGCGCGACGGCAAAGGTCATCGGGTTCGGCGTCGGCGCGGTGCTGTCCACTACGACCGAGAACGGAACGGCAGTCCCGGAGCTGACCGTCGTTGAAGTGCTGTCGGTCACCGTGGCAGAGAGGGTGTGTGACGCAACGGACAATACGCCGAGGTCCACGGTCAGCGGAGACGTGGCGTTGGTCGTCGTGGAGACCGGAGTGGAGTTGCCGTCCAGGTAGAAATTCACCGTGTATGGTGGCGTGCCGTTTTTAAACGTGGCCGTCGCGGAAACCGATGCCGTGGAGCTGAAAATCTGGTTGTTCGCCGGACTGGTCAGCGCGATCGAAAAGGGGGGCACGGTATAGGGGTACCTGACGATGACGATGCCGGACCCGCCGGCACCGCTGACATTGCTTACGTGCGAGCGCGGTCCGCCGCCGCCACCACCCGTGTTTGGCCGACCGTCCGTCCCAACGGTGGCCGTGTTGTTTCCCCCGCCGCCTTTTCCGCCCAATCCCGAAGTACCGCCGTTGTAGGTTCCCCCACCGCCGCCGCCGGCAAACCAACCGGGATTGTTCGGATCGCCCCAGTTGGCGAAAGCCGCGATGTACAGTCCGTCGCCGCCGTTCCCGCCTGCGCTTGACGTGCCGTTCGCCCCATTGGTTCCCGCACCGCCACCTCCGCCGCTCCCAAAATTGTTCCAACCGTTATAGCCATTCCCCCCGGCCCGCCCCTGCCCCGAAATGCCAGTGCCACCGGTCCCCGCCCCGGCGTTTCCGGCACCCCCGCCGCCCGAACCGCCCGCGCGGCCTACTGAACCGGCACTGTAGTTTCCTCCACCACCACCGCCGTAGGCAAGCAATGGGCCAAACCCACTGTTCGAACCGTCGTTCCCCTGAAGCGTAGAGTTACCCGCCAACGCGGCTCCGCCAATTCCGACGGTAACAACATAGTTGGAGTTGGCGACGAGCGTGTATCCACTGTTATATATAAGCCCACCAGCGCCGCCGCCCGCGCCATGATACTGTGAACCGCCTCCACCGCCACCGCCGCCGACCACCAGCACGTCGGCGCTGGCCGCCAGCGGGATGTTCAACGTGTCGCTGTTGGTGAACGTGTGGACCACATAGCCGCCGGCATAGGGCGGAGAAGAACGCGGATTGAGCCCGTTAGAGTCCGTATACGTGATGGTTCCGCCGGAGCCGGTATTGCCGGGCGGGTCTACCACCGTAATGCTCGTGTCATCCAGTATGGCTGAGGTCGTGTCCAGAGCATTGCCCGTCGCGTCATTCAGCACGGCGCCGAGATTGACCTTGAGCTGGAGGGTTCCGGCGCCGGTCGTCGTGACCGGCACGGTGAAGACCCCGAAGGAGGTCTCGGTGACCGTGCCGATGGTGACGACCGCACTGCCCGCATTGCCGAAGTCGCTGGCGGAAACCGTGCTCGCGTCCATGTCCTTATTGAAGGTCACCGTATAGGTCACCAGTTGGCCCGGGACAATGGACCCTCCACTCTTGTTATCGACGATGCTGACCAGCGTCGGCGGGGATGCGAGGAGGGCGTAGGGATACCTGACGATGGCGATGCCCGAGCCGCCGGAGCTTCCGGCGTAGGAAGTACTGTTTTCAAATCCGCCGGCCCCCCCGCCACCGCCTGTATTAGCTAAGCCGGCTTTGCCGACTCTATTACTGCCTGCGCCACCGCCACCGAGTCCACCCGCACCGCCTGGACCGTACGACGCCAGATTGCGAGACCCGCCGCCACCGCCACCGGAATAGTAAGTATTCGTACCCGAAATGGAAAAAGCTACACCAGCACCGCCGACCCCGCCTGCGGTTGTGGAGCTGTCGCCATTGCTCCCAATTGCGCCCGCCCCGCCACCGCCGGCGCCGCCGTTCGAATTCGCGCTTGTCGTACCCCCTGCACTGCCTTGACCGTTCGTGTAATTGGACGCAGCGGAAGGATTTCCAGCCCCACGCCCGCCACCCGAGGCGCCGTTCGAGTTCCACGTTCCACTTTGGTTATAGCTTCCACCGCCACCACCGCCATATGCAATGATTGTGCCGAAAGAAGAGTTCGTTCCACTCGCTGCACCATCCGTACCATAATTGCCGCTTCCTGCAATACCTGCACCACCAGCCCCCACTGTTACGGTGTAGTTGCTCCCGGCGCTCACTGCATAGCCCGTGACGCTGGTCACACCACCGCCGCCACCGCCGCCACCAATCGTCTGGCCGCCTCCGCCGCCGCCGCCGACCACCAGCACGTCGGCGCTGGCGGGAACCGGGATATTCAGCGTGCCGCTGTTGGTGAACGTGTGGACCACATAGCCGCCGATATAGGGCGGATTGGCAACGGGATTCAACCCGTTGGAGTCCGTATACATGATCGTTCCGCCAGTGCCGGTATTGTCGGAAGGGTCTACCACCGTGATCGTCGTATCATCCGGGATGGCCGAGGTGGTGTCTAGGGCGTTGCCCACGAAGTCCTTCAGGACGGCACCGGCATTGGCCTTGAGAATGAGGGTGCCGGTGGTGGACGGCGTGACCGGCACGGTGAAGACCCCCGAAGTGAGCGTGGTCTCGGTGACCGTGCCGATGGTGAAGGCCGCAGTGCCCGCATTGCCGAAGGAGGCGGCGGAAACCGTGCTCGCGTCCATGTCCTCGCTGAAGGTCACGGTGTAGGTCACCAGTTGGCCCGGGATGACAGAGCCGCCGCTCTTGTCATCGACGATGTTTGCGCTGGCCAGGGTCGGCGCGGTCGTGTCCGCCAAGGAAGTCAAAAGCGTCACGTCATCGAAGGCGACCTCGTTCTCATTATTTACAAGGCCCTTGTTGATCAACCGGATTTGAAGCGGTTCATTGATCAGGCCGGATTGGGCGGGATTATACACGTAATTGACCGTGGAGGTCGCAAACTGGCCGGAAGCCGGGCTGAGGGAATTGTTGTCCTCGGCGATCACCGTATTGCCTGCCAAAAGCTGCACCCGATAGCCGGGATTGACTTGGTAATTTTTGGGGTAGCCAACCTTGACGGTGAGTTGATAGACGTCTCCTTGATTCAGGGTGGTGGAAAGCGTTTGGGAAATGCCTTTTTCGACTCCACCCGCCATGAGTCCGTAGATACCCGCGACATTGGATCCCTCCGGTGCTTCTGAGACGAAGTCAACGATACTCGGATTGTATGCATAAACAGTCTCGCCCAATCCGGCGCCGTTGTAGGCATCCCAACCGGTCGGTGCTTGATCATAGACGCCTTCTTCAACAGCCGGTAATTCGAATCCCGGATTGGTGATAGCGACGGGCGTAGCTGCAAAGGCTGATCCCGAGAGGAGCAGGGGTATCACAAGCAAGCGGTAGACAGGGGGGATGTGGGTGAGTTTCATGATGGCTCAAAAGTCTGTGAGTGGGCGATCTGGGCGCTGCTCCAATGTATGAATAATGAACAAGGATAGGGATTCCGCGTCAATTCGGATTTCGGTCTGCAGACAACACGATGTTAAGAGGATTCATTTAGAGAAAGTCCATGATGGGAGCGACACCTAAGCTTCCGGATTCTGGGTCTTGGTAAAAGAAAATCAAAGATCGGTATCTGACATTGACTACCCAGCGCGTGTCATAGAAAACCTTCCATTTTTCCTCTTTCAGGTAGGAAAGAGTGACCTGACATCCACCAGCCGCGTGGCTGGCATTTGGCTTCAGCAGATTTTTTTGACCCGGTTTGAGACTGAACTTCTTATCCCCGATGGTTCCTCCGACCTGCATCTTGGAAGCGTTGATGAGGAGATAGTTGCCGCCGGCGAATTCATCCAATTGTCCATTGAGTGGCAAAACGACAAATCCATCGCTGTTTTTTTCTCCTTTGCGGATGAGGAGGATAATTTGTTTTTTGGCGGCAATGGAATTTGCGGTGCCGTATGTTTGAAAGACAGATTCTCCCTTTTCATTGGTTATGGTTTTACCCACGGCAATCGTAGTGAGGGGTGGGACGTTGTATGCGGGCGATAATTCATTTCCAGGAATATCCACAATGATGGTTTTACCTTTCCCAATAAAAAGTTCAACAGGCTCGCTTTCCAGTTGTTCTGGGAAAGATAGGAATTGAAGGGATATTTGAGGCGCTTGTTGCGCGCGTGAGATGGGTATCAAAACACACGTTGCGCCGATGAAAATACAGGATGTGATTCTGGGGAATAGGCTTGAAATGAACATGATGGATTTTTAAAATTAGATTTCCGATGCATTCAACCAGCGAAATTGAACTATTTTCAGCTTTCGACCGAATTTTTTGTTATGATTCGACGTTAGTTCGGACTGCTTGAGGTGGGGCGTATCCTTGGAATCGACATATTCCGGGACCCGTTGGACCACGGCCTCGCACCATGCGCGGGCGATTACATTGCCTTTGGCATCCATAGAGTCGCCGTAAGTGCGAACGACGAAAGTGTCGCCCCGCGGTGCGAGTTGCTCGGCCATGTTGCGCAGAATGTCGGCTTGGTCTATATAGGCTGAGCTACCATAAGCGATCGCTCCCTCCATTGCCTCTGGGAAAACCGCATTCAAATAAGTTTTCTCAGCCGTTGTGAAGATCCTGTCGTTGGAGCGAAATCCGGCATTGATGGGCACATTGGTATCATCGAGGGCTGCTTGCAGCGCACCTTTTACGGAGAGAGTGGGATTGGTGGAATCCAAGCGGCGGTTGACGAACTCGGACAGAGATAGGAAAGGTCCGCGGAGTTTGACCTGTTTGACCATCGCAATGGCAAGTTGCTTGATTTCCTCATCCGTAAGATCGCGCCATCCGATCCATTGTTCCGGATCGCTGGGATCCGAGGAGCTATTCTTGTAAGATTTCGCATTCGCGGCCCCGCCTAGTCCGATGGGAACACCAGAGGGTCGGTCTTCTTTGAGACTCACTCCGTCTGTTAGAGCGGTGTCCTTGTCCAAATAAGCCACCGGTTTACCTTTCAGGCTTGAAAACAGGGCTTTCCATGCCTCGACTGAAGTGGAGTTGATGTTGAATGTGCCGTTAACCATGAGGTGCGCGGCAATCTTGTCTGCTAGTCCATTGATGAACAAGTTGGGGTCACTGAATAAACTGTCCAGCTTATACTGGTTCATATCACCCAAGTAGGGTTTGATCCGGCGGTTGGGTAATGGTTTGCTCTGAAAAAAGAAGTCTTCCGCCACTTTTTTTGCGGTGCGGGAAGTGTTCGTCTCATATATTTTAACTTCTTTGGGCTCAGGGGTGATGGAGGAGAAGAAGAAGTCGTCCCAAAGTGCTTTATTAGCCAGGTAAGAGTGATCCACAAAAGGTCTTTGAGTATTGACGCCCTCGACAAACATGCGGTTCACCGTGGTGTAAGCTTTGCCTGCCGGGATGCTGGGATGGGCGTAGGAGTTGCCGATGGCCTGTTGGGTGGCAGGGCCCAGACCATTGTGTCCGGTCGCACAAACGCGCCGCAGGGATTCCGTGACAAGTGGACTTGAAACCATTCCGACATACCCTTCAAAAGGAGGCTCAGTTGCGATGCTGTGTCCTCCCAGTATCGCGTGGCTCAAGGCAGCAATGGACATGGGCGGCGTGAGAGGTAATTGTCGTTGCACATTATGAGTTGTCCCATTTTCCGCAGTATAGCCTCCCCCAAAGTAGCCATGATTATCCGCTGATATCGATATTGGAGCTTGTTGAAAATTATTAAGCCCCATGAAAGCCCAATTCCAACCGTAGTTGTATGTGGAAGTTGCGTCCAGTTTATCGTAAAAAGGGTTTATAGTGGGTGAGGAGTGAAGGAAAGGACGTGATGGGAAGCGTCGCCCAGCTCCGCCTTGTGCGAAATTCCGCGACTCGTGGCTTTCTGTTCCGAATTTGATACTGTAGTAAAAAAACGATTGAGGTAAGTCATCCTTCAAGTTCGTGGCATTACCCATCGCCGAAATAAGCGTATTTCCACTTCTTGGCGCGATCTGGATTGGCCTCGGAGTGATGCTTGCAATCGCTCCTCCACGCCCTCTGGGAAAGCCAAGATAGCAAAAATCACTCAGGTAGGAAGCCGAGCCCCAGAAGCGGCTTGCCCAACGTTGGGTGCGATAGTGCCACATGACGCCCGGTGAGCCACGACCGTGCCGTGATTTCTGTGATATTTCCATTGCTAATCCCCCATCGGTTCCTCCGTTGATTTCAGCGGAGACATAATCACCGGCCTTGAAAGTAAATACCTGCCCAGCTCTTGCGGTGCTGTCGCGGACAAGCGGTCTAACAAATCTTTCCGGCTGCCATCCTTCAACAAGCTCGAGACTTGGTATAAATTGTTCCCCGTATCGCGATCCTCTTCCACGCAAATGAAAATCGATATCCGTATTTGCCGTATCATTATCGGTTTGGGAAGTGTATTGTAGGGAAATGACTTTTGTTTCACCGGGTTCAAAAACTGCTTTGTTCCTTCCGGAATAGAAAAAATTGAAGAGCTCATCTTGTGTCCGAGAAACCCATCTCATCCCGATCGACATGCTTCCCGTCTCCGGTGCAGTGGTGCTCGAGGAATTCTTTTTCATGATTTTAATCGATAATGGAATCGGATAATGGCGCATGAAGATGGAGGAGTATTCGGGATTGCTCAAATTCATCACCAGAGGAACATTGTTAGGGTTCCAAAATGTCATCGCGGGAGAGAGGCCTATCATGAGCTTGTAATCGTCTGCCGTGGTGTTAGGATCACCATCAAGCGTCAAGGGATCCGCTGCAATTTCGGCCGCCGTGCGGGGTTCGGTGGCGTAACTCAACATCACTTCTAATTTGACAGGTATGGGGCACCGGTATTGTGCGGTATAGCCTCGAAGAAATTTATTATAATCCGTGGCGTATCCTCCGAAGTCGGTGTTGCTTATCATCACTCCATTGGGAAGCAGATTGTTGGGTGGCGAGGATGCTGAGGATGAGAATTGGATTCCGCCGCCCCAGCCCGGGCGCGAGCCATCGTAGAGCTGGTAATAAGCGGCAAGATCCTGGATGGGGACAATCGCTTGACCTGTAGGATTCGGGCTGCTGTGTAAATTATCGAAATTGTAGAGTATGAAGGAATTGGCTGCGGGTTTGTAGGAATTGGCCCTTTCAAATTCCTGAACGTAGCTCAAATTGAAGACCTCACTTGGATCGATGTTCCTTTCCAGAATCGTGGACAGATCGCGTTTGAGTCCGCCCTCGCGGACATCTGCTAGGACGCCGACGGATGAGGTGGTGATGTCGTGGAATCTGAGGCTTGCATCCTGTTTCGTGACGCCCTCGACCAGCCCGACCGTTCCTTTGCTGGCAACCTTGGCGAGTTGGCTATCGTCTTTCATCTTCTCAAGACCCGTGATGCTGGTATTGCCCATGCTTGCGGGAGCTTCCTGACGGAACAGACGTTTTGCCATCGTGGGCGATGTCTCCTTCAGATATGAATCTTCCATGATGGTGGCCTTCTGGCTTTCATCACCCACCCACCAGGCATAGCGACCACCGTAATTGCTTCGTCTGGAATTTGGTTCGATCTTGATGAGACGTGCGCTGACATGGCCAGTGGTTGGAGCGGACGAGCCGAGTGAACCTTTGCCGACCAGTTGCACGGCAGTGTCTGAGGTTTGAGGCAAGTCTTTGCCTGCGAGCACAGGTCCCATGGGGGTGAAGATATTGGTCGCATCATCTGGGTTCAAAGATAGAAGCCATCCACGGAAATGTCTGGATTTGTTGGCGTAGTTGGGGCGCATTTTAGGATCCGGCACAGAGCCGATGGTCTGATGCTCGCTGGCGGCATCCGGATAGTTTTTGCCAACCGGAGCTTTGCTAAGATCTCCGGCAATCCAGGAATCCCAGACTCCAGTCCAGTTGGGGTTGGGTACCGTGCCTGTGGACAGGATGGAACTGTTCGCGGTGATCCGTTGATCCGGGCCGACTTGATTTTGGAGCTCGCCGATGGCGATCATGAGTGCCATCTTGGCATTGGCGCGCGCGCGGTTTTGAGCGGACTCGTGTCCGCCACTGCGAATGGTGACAACGGAGAGGCTGAGAGTGCCGATCGTGATGATGGCCAACAGCACCATCATCAAGATGGTTGCAATCAGGGCGAAGCCACGATGAGTGGAGTAGACACGAGGGGATTTTTTCATATGAAGAGAAATGGACGAGGATTTATTTAGTAAATACACAGTGACTACCGATAAGTCCAGTATTTAGGTTCAAAAAATTTCAGTATATTTGATAATTTATTGGGTAGGTATGGATATAGTATTGAAGATTTCCGATTGAAGATTGTTGATTGTTGATTGTTGATTGTTGAATGAAGAATTGGTCATCTTATTCTTCTTTGCTAGGAAGTGCCTGATTTTCCTTTGTTTCTGGGGGGGATTCCTCTTCTGGAGGAGCTTGGTAAGAGAGGGTTGTGTAGACGGAATCGCCGATTTCAAGAGTTCCGGATTGGATGTCGGCGGCGGCGAATTGGCCGGTTTTTTCTCCGGTGACTTTGAGGTTTGCGGCGCGGTCTTCGAGGCCTATGGTTGCAAGGATGGCGCCAGTAGGGACGTTCCAGACTCCATAGGATTGGATTAGGGCGAAATCGGGATTTTTATGAATCGAGGCGATGCGGCCGACGAGGCGAGCTTGATCTTTTTTTTCGGTGGGAGGCGGTGTTTCGTCGGCTTTGTCTGCGCAGGAGGAGAGGAATAGGAGGGGGAAGAGAATAGGGAGAATGGGTGAGAGGGAGAGTGGGTTAGATATTCTTCGGTTTGATTGATGATTGATGATTGATGATTTTTGATTTTTGAATGAAGAGAGAGATAAGGAGAGGGGGAGCGGGGAAGTGATAGACAGGGCGATGGGGGGAAAATTCATTGGGGTGGGTTTGGAAAGTGTGTTTAAAATCAAAAATCAAAAATCAACAACGCAGAGTGAGCAATAGCGAACATGATTCAATAAGACAAAGTCCTCACCGCTTGGACGGAGCGAAGAGTAGTTAATCGGAAATCATCAATCGACAATTAACTCTTTGAACGGTGCAGTTTGGTGATTCGGTTTGATTGACGATTGATTATGGTTAATTTTTGATTTTTGATTTAAGAGAGCCTCATGGTGCTAGTCTATCGATTTGCCATGAGCTGTCGTTGATACGGGTGAAGAGGAAGCGATCGTGGATGCGAGCGGAGCCGCCTTGCCAGAATTCGATCGTTTGCGGGACAACGCGGTAGCCGCCCCAGAAAGACGGGAGAGGAATTTCGCCGTCTTGGAATTTGGATTTAATTTCTTCGAATTTTTGGAGGAGGATTTTTTTGGAAGTGATGACTTCGGATTGGTTGGAAACCCATGCGCCGATCTGGGATTCACGCGGGCGGGTCATGAAGTATTTGAGGGATTCCGCGGATGAGATTTTTTCAGCAGTGCCTTGGATGATGACTTGGCGTTCGAGAGTAACCCATGGCAAGAGCAAGCAGACTTTGGGGTTGGCTTGGATATGTTGGGCTTTCCTCGATTGGTAATTAGTGAAAAAGGTGAAGCCTTTTTGGTCGAAAGCTTTGAGTAGCACCGTGCGTTGGGATGGAAAGCCATCTGGCGCGAGAGTGGAAAGCGTCATCGCGTTGGGCTCAGGGATGCTGAGTTCAGTGGCCTGCTGGAACCAACGTTGGAAAAGTTGAATGGGATCGGTATCCAAATCCTCACGGTGCAGGCCTTTGGTAGAGTATTCTTTTCTAAAATCGGATAGATCCATAGGGTGGGTAAACTTTAAACTTTAAATCTTAAACTTCAAGGAAGAGGGTTTGGATGGAAAGTTTTTAACCACGAATACCGCTAATGAACACGAATAAGATTTGTCTTTATCCTGAAAAGAAAAATGGAACCAAGGTTGAACGCAGATGATCGCCAATGAACGCTAATTTTGGTGAACACTGATCATTTGTCAAAAAGAGAAATTAAATCACAATGAAGCGGAGGGATATGGACGCTCGCAAAGAGAGTGCCCGCAGGGTCCCGCTGGAGGGCAGGATTAAATGAACGTGGAT
This sequence comes from Luteolibacter sp., assembly GCA_044354135.1. Taxonomy (GTDB): domain Bacteria; phylum Verrucomicrobiota; class Verrucomicrobiia; order Verrucomicrobiales; family Akkermansiaceae; genus Luteolibacter. The sequence goes on along the minus strand of JBILAN010000157.1, from coordinate 6,954 downwards.
GAACGCGGAATTTAACACAAAAAAAATCTTTATTGGCACCATTGGCTTTCATTCGCGGTTAAAAAATCCATACCTTGATGGAAAATTAACGTTTATCTGTGTCCATCTGTGATTCAGTATCATATCTAAATTTATGGAAATTGAGCCTATTGGGATTTTACGAACTTGTTTTGGTGGAAAATTCGGAGTTCCGCGTCAATCAGGGCTGTGTCCATCTGCATGGGGTATACTAGAACTTTCTGATAAATATCGTTCTGCGGAGGCTGTGCGAGGGCTTGAGGGATTCTCGCATATTTGGATGATATTTGGATTTCACGAAACGGTCGAGCAAGGTTGGCATCCAACGGTCAGGCCACCAAGACTTGGTGGAAATGATAGGGTTGGGGTGTTTGCGAGTCGATCGACGTTTCGGCCGAATGGGTTGGGATTGTCGTTGGTGAAATTGGATGAGATTGATTTTGTAGCATGCGAAGGAATGCAAGCTCCGCTGATTCGTGTTTCGGGCGTGGATTTGATCGATGGCACGCCGATTTATGATGTGAAGCCGTATTTGCCTTATGTGGAATGTTTATCTGAAGCTGAGGCAGGATATGCAGCGGAGGCCATCCCGAGATTAGTTGTGCAGATTGAGGCATCGGCATTGGCAGAATTTGAGGCTTTGGATGAACGCTCGCAGCGAGTCATACGAGAAGTGCTGTCTTTGGATGCGCGGCCGGCGGCATCGCCCAAATCGGCTGATAGAATCTATGGGGCGGATCTTTGTGGGTGCAATGTTCGATTCCGGGTGGATGGCGAGACATGCTGGGTGGTGGAGTTGGAATGAATTAGCAAACGTGTGACCTTGCTTTTAGCTTGTTGGCAGATTGGAGGTGGTTTAGCTTAGCGAGGTGAAAAATGAGTTCCAAGAACCGTTAAAGAAAAGAGTTGGAGGTAGCCTCACGGCACTTCCTCTTTTTCAGCGTCTTGAAATGCTTCGTCTCAATGCCCAATTCATAAGAAAGGGAAACTGGAAACCGCCTATCGATGATGGAACCTTCGTTCGAAAAACTGTTGGTAATCCTCGCTGAAGCGAAGGTCGACTTTATTGTCGTGGGAGGAATTGCGGTTTCCATCCAAGGCTATGTCAGATTTACGGAAGATGTAGATATTCTCATAGAGGATTCTGTGGAAAACAAGGAGCGCCTGTTAAATGCTTTGGCAAATTACGGCGAGGGCTTTGCCCAAGAACTTTCAGTAGATGATTTTACCGATGAAGAGGGTGCGATCCGCATCATCGAGGCAGTGGAACAATGCCAGATCGACATTTTCACACGGATGAACTCCAGAAAGTATGAGGATGTCGCAATAGACGCAGACGCATTCAGTGTTGCAGGCCATGATATCAAAGTGGCTTCAAAGACTTCCTTGATTGGTTGGAAATCGAACTCAACGCGTGAAAAAGACCGACTTGATGCGATGGCCTTGTCTCGCTTGCAGGAGGATCCTAAAGCGTTTGATTGATTTCTGAAATTCCAAGGGTTAAGGGCTCAAATTAGTGGATTCCCGCTTGCGTGTTTGGGAGGGCTTGGCTACGGGATGGGTGTTCGCTTGCCTGCGGGTGATTGGACGCAAAAAAACAAAACACATTATGGCTATCACCCGCGCGTTGCTTTCGGTTTCTGATAAAACAGGTTTGGTGGAGTTCGCAAAAGGACTCGCAGAGATGGGAGTAGAACTGCTTTCTACGGGGGGCACAGCGAAATCACTGCGTGAGGCAGGCTTAAAAGTCATCGATGTATCCGAATACACGGGTGCTCCTGAGTTGTTTGAGGGTCGATTGAAAACCCTGCATCCGAAGGTTCACGGTGGATTGTTGCATCGCCGCGATGATGAAGAGCATGTTGCGGATGCGAAAAAACATGATATTCCGCCCATCGATCTCGTGGTGGTGAATTTATATCCTTTCGAGGAAACCGTAGCGAAGCCGGGAGTGACTTTGGAGGAGGCTATTGAAAATATCGATATCGGTGGACCTTCGATGTTGCGAAGTGCGGCGAAGAATCACTCGCATGTGACGGTGGTTGTTTCTCCGGATGATTATCCAGTGGTGCTGGAAGAAATGCGCAACAACCAAGGCGATACCACCCGAGGTCTGCGTGAGCAGCTTGCGGTTAAAGTGTTTCTCCGGACTTCACAATATGACGGCGCAATCACAAATTTTCTCGGTCAATGCAAGCAAGGCGCGGGCTGTTCATTTACCATGAGCTTGCCGCTGGAGCAGGAGCTTCGTTACGGGGATAACCCGCATCAAAAATGTTCCTTATATGGAAATTTTGGATCCTGTTTCACCCAGGTTCAGGGCAAGGAACTTAGCTACACGAATATCTTGGATATCGAAGCGGCAGCGGATTTGATTTTGGATTTCGTACGTCCAACCGTTGCGATTCTAAAACACACCAACCCATGTGGAGTTGGTCAGGACGACGTGGATCTGCGCTTGGCATGGCAGAAAGCTTTTGAGACGGATCGCCAAGCTCCGTTTGGTGGGGTGATCGTCACCAACCGTCCTCTGACATTGGAATTGGCGCGGGTGATTTCAGAGATTTTCACGGATGTGATCATCGCTCCTGAATTCGAACCCGATGCACGGGCATTGCTTCAGAAGAAAAAGAACCTGCGCTTGATGAAGATCAATGATGCCTATTTGACCGCGAAAAAAGCACCGGTCATTCGTTCGAGCCCAGGTGGTTTGATGGTCATGGAGAGGGATGACACAGCCCTCGGTTTGGATAATTTGGAAAGCAAAGTGGTGACCAAGCGTCCGCCAACCCAAGAAGAAATCCGTGCCATGCGTTTCGGTTGGCGGATCGTGAAAAACGTGAAGTCGAACGCAATCGTTTATGCCAATGCGGATCGCACTCTCGGAATCGGTGCTGGCCAGATGAGTCGGGTCGATTCTTCGCGAATCGCGATTTGGAAAGCCAAGGAGGCGGGTCTATCGCTTCAAGGCTCTATCGTTGCCTCAGACGCGATGTTCCCATTTGCCGATGGCCTGCAATCTGCGATCGATGCGGGAGCAACCGCTTGTATCCAACCTGGCGGCTCGATGCGCGATGATGAGGTCATTGCTGCGGCGGACGCTGCGGGGATGGCGATGGTCTTTACGGGCCATAGGCATTTCAGACATTAAGCCAAAAGCCTAAAAACAGAAATAGAAATAGAACCACAATGGGAGCGAAGCGGACATAGACGAACACAAAAATTATATCTCTTCGTCAAATGGACACAGATACACACGGATAATCAAAGAGTTATGAATTTTGTCATTCTCACATTTTAGGAGAATGAAGAATTCTTTGTAATGCTCTGAGCATCAGTGTTCATCCGCGTTTATTTGCCGGAAAGATTCAGAACAGTCAGTCCGGCCATCTCCGCTGCGCTTCGATTGTGGTTCGTTTTCCTCTTTAGGAAAAGAAGAGGTTTAACCACGAAAAGCACAAATTGCACGAAAAAGGGGATGGTTTTTACCGAGAACTTTTTGGGCTTTTAGGTTATATACCTTGGCTTCTTTAGTTGCCACTTTGCTCGGAGAGTCATAAGTTCTGCGTGTTGATGAAGTTTACTTTGATCATTACTTTGATTTGCTGCGTGGGATTTGCGTTGGGTCAAACGCCGCAAGTTCCTGTGAATACGGCAACGATTGAGGTGGCGACCCCTGATGCAGCGGTGAAACTTGCGGATTCACTTGCGGCCAAAAAATCTGCGAGTGAGGGATCGTTTTTGAATCGTAGAGACGCTCGGGTCATTTCCCTGAAAATCCCTGCGCCTCGCGGGCAGATTGTCGATAGAAACGGTGAGCCATTTGCCCAGAACGAGGTGGCGTATCAAGTCTCGCTTCAGTATCAGCAGTTTCAAGATGTAGATCGCAGCTACGTGATCGAATGGGCTAGGACACGGATGGCAAAACTGAATGGTGTGATTGAGATCGCGAATCCCAAAACCGATGATGAGCTATATGATCATTACAAGCATCGTCGTTGGCTGCCACTATATCTCAGTCGGATGCTGAGTGATAAAGAGGCGAAAATAATAGAATCCAAATTGCCAGCCGGGATCATTTTGTCGCCTGTTTATCGTCGGGTCTATCCAAATAAAGGTTTGGCGGCACATATCATCGGGTATTCGGGAAGTGTGGGAAAACTTCCGACGGGGCCGATCAATTTTAATGAACCTCTCTGGGAGGAGAGCGAAGGGCGTGCGGGTTTTGAAAAGCTGTTTGACGAACATCTCACGGGCGTGGATGGAATGAAGCGCTTGTTGTTTGATGAAAACGGCAATAAGTTGTTAGAAGAGCAGGTCAAACGTCCCCGACCCGGTGGAACATTGGTCACGACTTTGAATTTGAAATGGCAAAAGCTCGCAGAGGAAGTTTTGGCGAAAGGGTGTGAGCGTGGAGCGTTCGTGGTGATCGATGTGGTGACGGGTGAGGTGCTCGTTATGGCCTCGCGACCCACGTTTGATCTGAATCGATTTATCCCAGGAATCAGCGGAGATGAATTCCAGGCACTGCAAGACGATCCGGCGACACCGCTTTTCGGGCGAGCGTTTCAATCGGCGTATCCACCGGCATCCGCATACAAACCTCTCGTTGCATTGGCTGCTTTGGACGCCAAGGTGGTCGATGAAGATGATCTCATCAACGCACCACCTACATTTACGATAGGTAATCATACCTTCAAAAACTGGACTATGGTTCCAGAAGGAGAGATCGATGTGAAGCGAGCCATCGCCCGTTCTTGCAACACATGGTTTTATCAGGTCGGAATCGATACTGGTGCCACGGTTTTCTTGAACCTATCAAGACGTATGGGTATGGGTGAAAAATCCGGTTTGCCATTGATAGGTGAAACTTCAGGTCTGGTTCCTTCTCATGAATGGATGCTGAAAAATGAAGGTCGGCGTATTTTGAATGGTGATACAGCTAACATGTCGATCGGGCAGGGAAGTCTTCTCGCATCGCCCCTGCAAGTGGCGCAGATGATGGCGGGTATCGGAAACGGCGCGGCATTGCCGAAATTGTCATTGGTTTCTCAAATTCAAGACACACGTGGAAGGGTTGTGCAGGCGATGCGTCCCGAGCGTAAAGATTGGCTCGGTGTTGATTACCATGCAGTGGAAGTGACGCGTGAGGGGATGCGGGATGTGGTTGCTAAAGGATACGGAACCGGACGCAGTGGAAATTTAACTTATACGACTTTGGCAGGAAAAACGGGAACCGCTCAATGGGGGCCTCCGAAGCTGAATCAACGTCTCGCATGGTTTGCAGGATTCTTGCCACACGATAATCCGCGCTACGCTTTTGCGGTGTTGTATGAAGGAAAGCCCGGCCAGAAGGTTTCCGGTGGGCGCATGGCGGCACCTATGGTTAGAAATTTCTTCGAGCCTCTCAAAGCCGAAATCAAGGAGATCATCGAACCACCCAAGCGCGCCGCTGTTGTTATTGCTGAAGGCGGAGATGGTAAACCAAATATCGTTCTGCCAGATGATGGTGAAATCGTTAGAGCAATTCCTATAGAAGAACCGGAAATTAAAAACGAAAAAAAACCCTTAGAGATTCTTCGAGCCGTTCCGGTTGAGGAAGAATATATCGTCGATGACGATGAAGTGGTGGAGTGAATCGCGTTTGGTTGAGATTATCGATTTATCGTTCATTTTTTTCTTCTAAAATACCTGTGAGCCATGCTCTGGCTTTTTTCCGATATTCGCTATCCCTGTGCATCCATAGATCGGTATGTGAATGGATGACTTTACCTTCAGGTATATTGAATATTTTTTCCGTTGGTATATCGAGAAAGGTGAAGTTTGCCAGATCAAGGTGCTCCTTGATGTAATCAGCTTCCTTTCCGCAGACTAGCACGGGTCTGCCTTTTAGGCGCGCGAGTCTCGCAAGTGCAGATTTGCGATCACATTCGGGATATTTCCAGTCCCTTTGGCCATCGAAGTGATCGTGAGTAAAGATGCCTTTCCAAAGCTTTGCAATTTCGTCGTCGGCTAATCCAATGTAGCTCGCACCTATCGCACCGCGAGAAAAGCCGCAGAGAAAGATGTTGTCTGGATCGCCGCCGAATTGTTTGCAGATACGGGGTAGGTTAACTTTGCAATAATCAATGGTCGCTTGTCGATCTCCCCACCAAGTGAGTGAGTTCTTTTGATGATCGATTTCGATATAAGGCATTGAGACCCAGATGAAATCCCGGCCCCCACTCATACCATAACCAAGATTTGCGTCCTTCACTTCACCCGTTGAACCATGCAAGGGCGAGTTGTTACCTGTGTATTCAATAATGACTGGATATTTGTTATTTGTTTTCCAATTAACGGGTAGGTATAGCGCGTGGTAAACTTCTGTTCCTTTATATTCGGGTGCAACCTGACGCACACGCAGTCCTGGTCCGGGATCGGCATCAGTCATGATAGGTGAAACGAGATCATCCATCACTGGCTTTGGATCCGCTGCTTGTAAGGATACCAGTATGGAGGAAAGGGATAGCAGTGGGATTACGAGATGCTGATTCATAGGTGACTCTTGAATTGAATTTAGGATTTCGGGTTTATCCAAGAATATCTCGAATAGCACAAAGAGTCTAATTAAGAGTCTTCTCTTCATTCGCGAAATTTGTGATACTCGTGCTTAAAACTATTCCAATCTTTGCGTTTAGCGGCTTCCTTGCTCTTCGTAGCCTTGTCGTCCGCAGTAGTCTTGACTAAGGAGGTGGAGCAGTGGGTTGTGCGAGACGACTCTGGTGTGAATATATGAAATTGTATACGAGGTGGGGAGTAATAATTACTTTTGGGGCTGTACTAGCTAAGTGATCTAAAATCACTAAACTAGCCCAGTCCATGTATCAAAGAAAAAGTCGATTATCAGCCTACAAACAAGGAGATCTAATTAAGCTCTTTGTGGCTGGTGCTACC
>JBILAN010000035.1:0-23802 GCA_044354135.1 Luteolibacter sp. | reverse complement strand
TTTTCTAACCGCATGCGTCGGATTGCTGCGTAGCGGCTTTGATTGTCGATTTTTGTACGGGTTGCATCGATGAGTGTCAGAATATCACCGGTTCCGGCAGAGTATTCATCACCCGCGCGTTCGGCGGCCTCGATGGCAACGGCGGCAGCTTGCAGCGCTGCGGATTCACGTTGAGCAAAAAAATGTTCAGCGCCTAAAGCCTGCTCCACTTCGCCGAATGCGGCCAGCACGGTCTTTTTCAATAAGGCTAAATTCTCTTTATCATCCGCTTTTGCGACTTCGATTTCACCAGCGATCGCGCCTCCTTGAAAGATCGGTTGGGTCAAACCGCCACCAATTGCCCACACGCCGAAATCGCTGCTTAAAACATCGCGGACAGATTCTGTTGTCGTGCCTCCTGAACCCGTCAGACGCAGGCTTGGAAAGCGCGCAAGTTTGCGTTCCTTCACGCGTCGGCCGGATGCCGCGAAAATCCTTTCGGCCGCCAAAATATCCGGGCGTCTTTGCAAAAGCTCGGAAGGCAAACCTGCAGGTGTGCTTCCGTGAAATTTAGGTAAGGTCAGATTATCTGAAATTTTTCCTGATGGATAACGACCTAATAAAATTTCCAATTGTCGCAACACCCGCTCACGGTCTTGTTTGTGTTGAGCGAGAGTCTGGGTGCGGTTTGCAAATTCGACTTCGGCTAAACGAACTTGTGCAGCGGAACCGTTATTTCCATCCAGCGCGCGTTCAAATCTCTCACGCGCGGAATCTGCTAGAATTTTCGAAGCGCTCACCCCCTCCGAGGCCAGTGTGATTTGCTCATTTGACTCGCCGAGCGCGAGCCAAGCTTTTGCGACTTGTGCCGCCAACGAAACCTGTGCTGCCTTGTATTCGTATTTTCGCGCCTCAGCATTGGCAATCGCGGCTTCTTGCCCGGCTTTGACCCGACCCCATACATCGAGCTCCCATGATGCGTTAAGCTGGACTCCGAATTTTTGGGATATGTTTGAGCCGCCAAATGGGAAACCGATGAAATTCTGTTTACTCCGGTCCGCATCCGCACCCAGCCCTAAGCTAGGCAAGCGCCCGGAACCCGCAAATCCCGCCTCTGCTGCCGCCCGATCCAATCTCGCTGCGGCAGCCTTCAAATCCGGATTGTTCGCGACCGCCTCATCTACCAACTCGCCAAGCACTGAACCACCAATTTTTTCTATCCATCGCTGATCCACTCCCGCCTTAGCTTCTTTGCTCGCTGCCCATGAGGTCGGGCTGGCCATTTCGCCAATCCGGCTTTCTGGCGAAAACGCCACACAACCCGCCATGATACACGCGCATGGAAAAATGCTATAAATGGTGAAATTCGAGTAGCGCATGCGTTGATCGTTTGACCTGTCGACGACCTGTATTGAACACGCAAGTGCCAATCTTCGCAACCTTTACCCTCTGCCCCAGCTGCGCTTTGCTTTGACGATTGCCCGCACGTCTCCTATGTCTGTGCTCTCCCGATTCTATGAAACTCGCCATCCTCTCGTGCTCCCCCAAGTGTTATTCGACCCGTCGCCTGATTGAGGCTGGGCGCAAGCGTGGACATAAAATCGAGGTTCTCAATACCTTGCGGCTGACCATTGGGCTCGATCAGGGAGATCCGCACATCTACTACCACGGCAAGGAACTCCGCGCTCCTGATGCGGTTCTGCCACGGATCGGCACCTCGATCACCCGCTACGGCACAGCGGTTGTTAGGCAATTCGAACAGATGGATGTTTTCACGCCAAACACCGCTGCCGGTATCAGCAACTCCCGCGACAAACTCCGCTCGCTCCAGATTCTTTCCAAACATGATGTCGGCATTCCGAGCTCGGCTTATGTCGATGACAAACGCGATGTCGAAGACGCCCTGCGACGCGTGGGTGGTGCACCTGTGATTATCAAACTGTTAGAAGGAACTCAAGGCGTGGGAGTGATCCTGGCGGATAAAATCGAAATCGCGAAAGCAATCGTCGAAACCCTGCATTCCACAAAACAACAAGTTCTGCTTCAGAAATTTGTTTCGGAAAGCAAAGGTAAAGACGTGCGCGCGTTCGTGATCGGAGACCGTGTGGTTGCAGCCATTCGCCGCGTTGCACAGGGCCAGGAATTCCGCTCCAACGTGCATCGGGGCGGCAAGGCGGAAGCGATCACGCTTGATCCTCGATATGAAGAAGCCGCCGTGCGTGCCGCACAAATCATGGGCTTGAGAATTTGCGGGGTGGATATGTTAGAAGGCAAGGACGGCCCACAAATCATGGAGGTCAACTCCTCTCCCGGACTTGAAGGCATCGAAGGCGCCACGGGTTTGGACATCGCTGGTGAAATCATCGATTACATCGAAGATCAGGTGAAATTTCCTGAAATCGATATCCGCCAACGCCTGACGATTTCTCGCGGATATTCCGTGGCGGATATTCACATTCCCATTGGCAGCAAATACATCGGCATGACCATCGAAGGCACTGGACTTCGCGAACTTGATGTCGTCGTCCTCACGCTCCGCAGAAAAGGAATCGTCATTTCCAACCCGAAAAGTAGCCGTGTTTTGGAGGCAGAAGATACCATGCTCTGTTATGGAAAATCCGAGCACATGAAAGGTCTCATCCCACAGAAGAAGAAAAAACGCAGGAAGATGAAGAAGCTTCCGAAACCCAACGATCCAACATCATGAGCATGATCATCGGCTGGCGCGAGCGTGTGGAACTCCCGGATTGGTCCTTGAAATTGAAGGCCAAAGCCGACACCGGCGCGAAAAGCTCTGCCATCGATTGCGCGGAAATCACTGAACTTCCTGATAACCGCGTTCGCTTCACCGTACGCCTGGATCGCAAGGACAAAAAACTCATCACGCTCGAAGAAATCATCCATACCCGCAAACGCGTCCGCTCGTCCGATGGAAAAACCAGCAATCGCATTTTTGTCTCCACCACGCTGCGTCTCGCCGGCATCGAGAAAAAAATCATCGTTTCCCTGGTCTCCCGCAAGCGCATGATCCACCGGCTTCTGTTAGGACGCGAAGCGCTTGGCGATGATTTCCTCGTTAACTCATCCGTCGATCACTGGGCGACACAGAAATTAAAAAAGAAGAAGTGATAGCGCGGTGATCAGCACGACGAAGATCATGTTAAGATAAAAGCCGACCTTCATCATCGCGCGTTGCGGAATTTGTCCCGTTCCAAACACAATCGCATTTGGTGGAGTGCCGACAGGTAACATGAAGGAACATGAAGTCGCCAAGGCAAGCGGCAGAATCAATTGATTTGCGGAGAGATCAAATTCCGTTGCCATCGCAAAAAAGATCGGAACCAACAATGCGGCGCTAGCTGTGTTGCTGGTCAGCTCACCAAGAAAGATCACAAAGGCAACAACGGCGGCGATCAATGCCCAAAGAGGCCATGCTTGAAGTGCTTCTCCTAACAAACGAGCTAGAAATGTGCTTGTACCTGAGGATCCTAAAAGCGCGCTCAGCGCCAACCCGCCACCAAATAAGAACAAAACGCCCCAGTCGGTTTTTTCCTGAACTTCTCTCCAACTAACCACGTTGCATGCAACCAAAGTACAAGCCGCGACCAGCGCCACCCACGCATCCATTTCATCGATTCCTAACCATTCTCCGAGCTGAACTCCAAACATCCAAGCGATCGCCGTGCATGCGAAAATCCCCAAAGCCAACCATCGTTGTTTGTTGAAAACGAATTTATCTTGAGGAGCTTCATCTTCATCTAACACAATATTTTTAGGCCTTAAGATCAACCAAAGCAGTCCTATCATCGCTGGCAATAAAATCGCCACCGCAGGCATTCCGAATACGATCCACTCCGAGAAACTCAATCCAAGCTGCTTTGCCGCGATCCCATTCGGCGGACTTCCCACGATGGTCCCTAAGCCACCGATGCTCGACGCGTATGCCAAGCCCAACAACAGAAAATACTTGTTAGCCACCTGCGTCTCATCGGTTTTAAACTGATTCAATATTCCCAGCGCCAACGGCAACATCATTGCCGTGGTCGCGGTATTGCTCATCCACATCGAAATAAAGGCGGTGCCGATAAACAACCATGTCGCGACATGGAGGAATTTTCCTTTCCCCAAGAAACTGAGTCGACTCGCCAGCCATCGATCCAAGCCCTGTGCGGAAAGCGCCGATGCGAGGGCAAATCCTCCGAAAAACACAAAGATCAGAGGATTTCCGAATGATGAGAGGCTGGACTTGATCTCACCAAGCCCCATTACTGCTGCCAATACTGGAACTAAAAGTGCAGTAATGCTCAAAGGTAGCGCCTCGGTCATCCAAAGAAACGCTATACAGACAAACAACCCTATCCCTAACCGAACCTGCGAGGCATCCAGCCCTTTCATCGCCGAACCCCCCTCCGGCAAAGGCAGAAAGAAAACGATGCCCAACAACAGCAATAAACTCACAACTAATCTCTTCACATGGGGTTTTTAACCGAAATTTCAGCTTAGAACATGAAATTTGACTGTAATCCGATTTTTCTGCATTCTGCTCCCACATGAAACCCAACCGTGTCTTCGCCATTGCCTGCTGTGCACTAGGCTTGATTGCGTTTGCCCAGCTGCTCATTGCAGGGATGGCTCTCGCGGCGCGTTTGGAAACCAGCCAGAAGGTCCGGACCGTAGAACGCGAAGTCGTTAAATATATCCCGAATCCAAACCCGGCACCAACCACGTTGCTTGGCTCTTCGCCTAACACCAATATTCCTCCAAATATCACCCTCTCACCTAGTCCAAACAAAAATCTAACCACTCCCTTAACACCCGCTCCCGAGCCTTCACAACTCATCATGCCCGCTATTGCTGATCCTCGTGCTGAACGCTTGGTCAACGAAGGCCGCACCGCCCGCGTTGCTGGCGACATGGGAAAGGCAATTGTAAAACTCGAGGAGGCTCTCCTGCAATCACCCAAAGAACCCAACGCCCTCTATGAACTCGGATTGGTTCACGAAATCATGGGCGTCTACAATCAAGCCTCCATGTATTACGAGCAGGTCTTTCAACTGGGTATTCCCAGCGCAGGAGAACTCTACAAAGCTGCCGCCGTCAAACTCCGAGATGGATTCGAGCAGCCTGATGATATGCGCGGAAAAATCGCTCTCGGTCGCGTGCGTATTTTTAACGATCCGAATGCGGCAGAAGGAAAACGCATCGTGCTTTCCGTTCCGGTTTCCAAAGCCCCTAGCGAAGAAGTTCAGTCGTCGGACATCGAAGTCGCCGTCACGTTTTTTAACAAGTCCTCAAATGGCAAAATCCTCCAACTGGAAGATGAGTCCTGGGCCAAAGTAAGCTGGGTGACCCTCCCCTTCGACTGGGCTGCTGGCGAAGAAACCCTCCGCGTAAACTACCAAATCCCGAAACGCGACAACCAAACCAACCACCTGTTCGGACAACTCGACTATTACGGACAGGTTGTCACTTTGTCCTACAAAGGCGAAATCCTCGACGTCCAAGCATGGCCCAGAGACCTCGCCGCTAAAATAGGCCAATCTCCTACAAATACGAATCCCTCAAATTCTTTTCCAGAGTTTCTTGACCGAGACTCCCTTCCTCCGAACTTTGATCCTGACATTCCTCTTTTAAACCCTTTACCAAACGAGTAGCGCCAGCATGGAAATTTTCAGCGAAAATAAACAAATCGGCGATTATATCGTTCTACAATGCTTAAAAGAAACTCAAGAAACTCGGACATGGTCCGCCAAACAAGTTTCCGTCGGACGTGCCGTTCTTATCGATGAACTCAAACAAGCCTATGCTGAAAATAGCCAATCCTTCTTGGCAGATGTTAGAGCGAAAGCCGCTGTCGAGCATCCACTTGTCGGATCAATTTATGAAGCTTCCACGGATCACGGCCATTGTTTCTACGCATACGAACTTTTACCCGGAGATACCGTAGCCCAACTCGTTCAATCTCAGAAAAAATTCAAAGCCCAACGCATCTGCCATCTATTGCGCCGGATCGCCGAAGCAAATATCTATCACGAAAGCCATAAAAACTCCACTTCGCCACTTGGCCCTGATGACATTCATATCGACTCTCAAGGCATCATCCGCCTTGAAAACCTGGTCATGCATGGCGAGCGGGCACAAGATCAATCTCTTCGTGACATCATTCGACTCGGCTCATTTTTTCAAGCATTGATCGATCCAAATCATCCTGGAACCACTCGTTGTCTAACACTTCTCGCTTGGATGCGCGGTGAAGATACCAAACATTATCTAACATGGGCTCAAATCCGTGATTACTGCGAACAGATCGAGCAACAACTTACCGAGCCATCCGAAATCCAAGTCCTCCCAACCGCAGCGATTCCAATCCAACCGAAAAGCAGTTTACTTTGGGTTTGGCTCACTTTGGCTGTATTGTTGGTAGGCGGAGCAATCGCTTTTTCCATCTCCAGAAAAAATACCGCAACGCGCATCCAAGAAGCTAAACTAGCTTGGATTGAAATACCAACTGGAAGCTATTCGACGCTGAACGGATTCGATTTCAGCATCGTCGATTTTTCAATTTCCAGCCAAGAGGTTTCAATCGGAGAATATGCCAAGTTCCTCAAAACTCTCGATCTTCTCTCAAAAGAATCTAACGATCATGTTTTCAATCACCCTGAGCAACCCAAAGAAAAAACCAACCACAAGCCCACCCACTGGGACGATCTCTTAGAAGCCGCGAACAAATCCAAGCCATGGAATAACATCAATATCAATCTGAACTCACCCGTTGTTGGTGTAGATTGGTGGGATGCTTACGCTTACGCAAAATGGAAAAAATGTGTCCTGCCAACTCAGGAGCAATGGCTCGCCGCATTGGTTTGTAAAACCAAAGAATATTCGACGATCCCTGTCAGTGCATGGCCGCCAACTGGCGCAACCCCTGATCGCACTACAAATGGCATCATCGCCATGGCAGGTTCGGTCGCAGAATGGACGGCAGAGCCACGAGTGACGCCTTCGAATCCTCTTGGAAAGCCCCAATGGGTCATCATGGGCGGGTCATACCTCAAACCAGGTAAAGGTTCACTTAGCATGGAATGGACCGATAATCGCTCTACACGCAGACCCGATCTGGGCTTCCGTATCTGCCAGTCGAATTAAGCCGCCGTTTAGACAAGATTCTCGCTCTTTCCTCTGGACACTTTTCAGTGGCATAAGAGATTCGGAGTCTTATGAAATTAAAATGTTATTTCCGTGTGGCGACACTTGCTGCTACTCTAACTATAGCAAGCGCTCTCGCAGCAGATGAAGCTTGGATGAGCGACTTCGAAGCGGCCAAGAAACAAGCAGCCGATGGAAAGAAAAGCCTCATCCTTGATTTCACAGGCTCGGATTGGTGCGGATGGTGCATCAAACTGGATAAAGAAGTCTTTGCTCACGAAGCATTTAAAACAGGCGTAAAAGATAAATTCGTCTTGGTCTCTCTGGACTACCCTAGGGAAAAATCAAAAGTCAGCGAAGCGATTGCTGCACAAAACGCGACCCTCAAAGATACTTATGCCATCAGAGGTTATCCGACGATTCTCCTGACTGATGAGCAAGGCAAGCCCTTCGCAAAAACGGGTTACAGACCAGGCGGTCCAGAAACTTATGTGAAACACCTCGATGAACTCCTCGCCGTTCGTGAAAAACGCGATGCCTCCTTTGCAGAATCAGCTAAGACAACAGGTATTGATAAAGCAAAGGCCTTGGTCCGTGCGCTCGAATCCATGTCTCTCGATGAAGATATGGTCTCTAGATTCTACTCTGAAGAAATTAAAGCGATCAAAACAGCCGATCCAAATGACGAGTCGGGATACATCAAAGGCATTGAACTCAAAACCAAGTTTGCCGGATTTCAAAAACAAATCAACGAACTCGCCAATAAACAAAATTTTGATGGCATCATGACACTCATCGATGAAACCCTGACCGCCGGCACTTATGAAGGTGACCTGAAACAGGAGACCATGATATTCAAAGCCGTCACCTTCATGCAGCTCAAAAAACCAGAAGACGCAATCAAGACCCTTGATGATGCAAAGGCGATCAATCCCGAAAGCCGCGTTTCGACTCATATCGACGGCATGAAAAAACGCTTCGAAGCGGTTAATCCAAAATAAGCTATATTTAACCCAAATTCAAAGCATCGGGATCATTTCCCGGTGCTTTTTTATTTGGAAAAATACCAGAATGTAATTTCTCGATCATCTCGCATTATTGAATTAGCTTGCAGCAGCAAATGACCCTTCAAGAACTCGGCTGGACTCCAGAACTCGACACTGCCTTCGCTCCATACCGCGAAAAAGGCTGGGTTCCTGCACGCCTGATTCGTGAAACCTCCATCAACTTTTCCGCCTTCCTCGATGGCGGCGAAGAAATCCACTGTATCCTTTGCGGGCGCTTATGGAACGCTGCGGAAATCGATGCCGATCTACCTGCTGTCGGCGATTGGGTGGCGATTGAAGAGGGCGACGAAAATCAAGCTCACGTCATCCGCGCTCAGCTTCCACGTCGCACGGTGTTTTCACGCAAAATGCCGGGCAACAGCAGCCAGGCACAAATCATCGGCACCAACATTGATATCGTTACCGTCGTGACTGATGCCGGATCCGACTTCAATCTCCGCCGTCTCGAACGCTATCTAACATTGATCCATAAAAGCGGTGCAAAACCCGTAGTGCTGCTCAATAAGTCCGATCTATTTACCAAAAAAGAACTGGCAAGCGCCGCCGAAGAAATTGCCACCATTTCTCCAGACGCAACCATTCACATCACTTCCGCTCTCAAAGGCGATGGCCTCAAAGCCATCCGCTCTCATCTGGCTCCAGGAATTACGATGTGTATAGTAGGTTCCAGCGGTGTTGGTAAATCCACTCTGGTCAATCAACTCTACGGCGAGGACTGGCAGTGGACCAGCGAGGTCAACGAAATCACGGGAAAAGGCCGCCACACCACCACTTGCCGTGAGCTTGTTCCGTTAGAGTCCGGTGGCATGTTGATCGATAATCCCGGCATGCGTGAAATTCAAATGTGGACCGATGAATCCACTCTGCGCGCAAGCTTCGATGACATCGCCAGACTCGCCAGCGAATGCAAGTTTGCGGATTGCAGCCATGAGCGCGATACCGGCTGTGCCATTCGCAAAGCCGTAGATCAAGGTGCGCTTGATGCCGCACGCTATGAATCTTTCCTGAATCTTGAAACCGAAATCGAAGTGCTACGCAAACGCGCCAAGAAACGCCAAATGGCAACCGAACGCTGGTTTAAACGTAATCATCGCGTAAAAGCCCGCAATCTGGACGACCGAATCCAACTTGAAAAAGACGAACGTGGTGAAATTTAATCTACATCCAAAACTAATCGCTCTGATGATAAGCGCTTTTGTGCTGCAATCTCATGCTCAGTTAGAAAATTTGTCCAATGGGACAAAATCCACCGAGAAAGCGGATAAGAATGCTACCTTAACAATCAGCGACCAACTTGAAATATGGAAAAAACAAGTTGAGGATGATCTCGCCCGCTTATCTAAATTTACGGACGAAACTACCTTGCCGGCAAAAGTTGGCCAAGCCGACTTGGAAAACCGCAAACGCACCCTAGAGAGCACTCAAGCGGCCATCAAACGCCACGCAGATGAGTTGAAAAAATTCAAGGATAGTATACAAGCGCTGGAAGCGTCCAAAACTGCAGCCAAGGATTGGAACGGCTATGGAGAAAACCCGCCAACGTCGCTTCTTGTTGTCGATGAATTGAACAATCGCAAACAAGCGATCACTGAAGAAAAAACATCCGATCAATCATCGTTGGTGATACACGAACGAACCTTGAACGAGTGGATTGTAGAAGCGAAAAATGCCGAGGAACGGATTAACAACGCACAGAAAGCCTACGACTCTAGTGGTGATCAAAATCACACAGCTCTATGGCATCTTGAAAGTGAAAAGGAGAATCAACGCCTACTGTTCATCCAATCCAGTGCATTGAAGCACACCATTTCAACACTAAAGACGAACATCCAAAAACACGATATAGAATCCGTATTGTTAGATAAAAAAATCCGCGATGCGAGCCTTACAGCTTCGCTAACGGAAAAAGATATCGCAAAAATCAAAGAAGCATCTTCAGACCGTCAGAAATCCCTGCGCAACGAGCTTGAAGCCCTGAGAAGTCGTCAAAGTAAAACTATCGCCGATGAAGCGAAAGCTCTTTCGGAATTAGAAAAAGCCAGGGCTTCCGAAAGCGCAGATCCAATAGCGATCGAACTTGCAGCTATAAGCTATGAAGCCTCTCAGGCTCGGGTAACATCAATCCAGCGCATGATCAACTTGCTGGAATCATTCAGCCAGATCGAAGCATTTATTCCTGAGGCCTATCAACACCGGTTAATCCTACTGGATCCAAAGTCTTCCGCCAGCGATCGCAAGGAATCCATCGCCGCGCTTCAATCCCTCCAACAAAGGCTGATTGCATGGGAAACCATCTCTAACAACGAACTTAAATCCATCACCGCCGCGATCAGCAATCAACAAGCGCGCACCACAGCATTTCCTGCGGACGATCCGAGACTCTCCGCACTCAACCGCATCCGCACCGCGCTCTGGGAGAGACAATCTCTCGTCCAACGCCTCAATCAAAGCATTTCCATCCAGATCCGAACCCTCAATAGCTGGTTGTCAGCTTATCTAACAGAAAACAAAACTTCGCTTCAGGAAAAAGTTTCAAATTCCTTCGCCAATTTTCGAGACTTCGCAAAGCAGGTTTGGAATGTTTCGATAAATCAGTACGAACAGGTTATCGAGCGTGATGGCCAGAGGATTGTCCAGATGCGGGACGTCACGCTTGGATCCATCATCACCGCACTGATTTTATTCATTGTCGCTTATCTCATTGCTGGAAATCTCGTCAAACGGCTTCAATGGCAATTGGTTAAACGAAGAATTATCCGCGAAAATCAAGCCCGGACCTTGCGGAACTGGCTCATGCTGCTCGTCGGATTTCTGTTGGCTTTAGCGACCCTCAATTGGTTAAATATCCCTCTCACCATATTTGCCTTCCTGGCAGGTGCGCTTGCCATCGGCGTGGGCTTCGGAACCCAAACGATGATTAAAAATTTCATCTCCGGAATCATCCTTTTGTTCGAACGTAAAGTGCGGGTGGGAGACACGATTGAGGTCGATGGCATTGTGGGTGTTGTTTCTGAAATCAACACACGTTCATCCATTATCCGCTGCATAAACGGAGTGGAAAACCTCATTCCTAATTCTCTATTTCTCGAAAATCGGGTCGTAAACTGGACACTCAACAACCGCTTGATTCGCAGAGAAATCAAACTTGGCGTCACGTATGGTTCTCCGACCCAAAATGTAATACGCATTCTCACTGAAGCCGCTCAACGACACAGCTTGGTACTCGATCAACCAGAACCGATCGCAACTTTCTCAAATTTTGGTGACAACTCCATGGAGTTCGTCCTCTTCTTCTGGATTGAGCAAAACGACAAAACCAATGCGTTCGTTGTGGAAAGTGATTTGCGCATTATCATCGAGAAACGCCTATCTGAAGATGGAATTTCCGTACCTTTTCCACAACGCGATGTGCATCTCGAAATGTCCAAACCACTTAAAATTGAGATCAATCCGAATATCTCCCTCAAATAACTGCAGAAGATTAATTTCTCCAATATAAACCCATGGTTTTATCTGGAGTCTGAGCTTGCTATACAGCCGCTCCTTCTGCCATTTTCACAGCGATGATAAATTTTGTAGAATCTTGGTGGGACACTCTGAACTTTAGTCTTCAGGTTTTTTACGGCATTGCCATCGTTGCATTAATCTTTCTCGTGTTTCAGATGATCACGACTTTCGTTTTTGGAATGGATGATGCATCTGGCGGTGTCGATATCTCTCATCACGACTCCGGGATGAGCATTTTCTCTGTTCGCGGAATTACCGCATTCTTCACGGGTTTCGGCTGGACAGGTGTCATCTGTATTAAGAGCGGAATGGCTCTCATCCCATCCGTAGCCATCGCATTTGTCGTCGGCTCCGGTTTAATGCTAATCATTTACCTGATGATGCGCTCCCTCATGCGCCTCCAATCCAGCGGCACTTTGGATTATTCGAATGCCGTTGGTCAAATTGCCACGGTTTATCTTACCATTTCCCCTGTCCAGCGTCCTGGTGGGCAAGTCGAAGTCATGATACAAGGCCGACTGGTAACCGCAGAAGCTTTGCAAAAAGGCAGCCAGCCTCTGTCCCCGGGGACAAAGGTTAAAATCGTAGATAAAATCGGATTAACCGCTCTGCTCGTCGAACCACTCGACTGATCTAACATTCAACTCACACATTATTAATTAACCAGATATGAAATTCGAAATTATCATTGGAGTCGTGGCGATCGTCGCCACTTTATTCATCTTGTTCATCGCCATCCTCATGCGCTATCGGCGCTGCCCTTCGGATAAAATTCTGGTGGTTTACGGAAAAGTGGGTGGAGGAAAATCGGCTAACTGCCATCACGGTGGCGCCGCCTTCGTTTGGCCAGTTTTTCAGGACTATCAATACCTCGACCTCACGCCGCTGCCGATTGACATTCAGCTAACTGGCGCACTTTCCAAACAAAACATCAGGGTCAACACTCCATCCACTTTCACCGTCGGTGTTTCGACTGAACCCGGTGTCATGGAAAATGCGGCTGAGCGTATGCTCGGACTGAACATGGAACACGTCAAAGAACTCGCGAAAGACATCATCTTCGGTCAGATGCGCGTGGTCATCGCCACCATGGACATCGAGGAAATCAATGCCGACCGCGACAAGCTCATCGCCAACATTTCCATGGGCGTCGAAGTCGAATTGAAAAAAGTCGGTCTTCGCCTGATCAACGTCAACGTTCAGGACATCACGGATGCCTCGGGGTATATCGACGCTCTCGGACAAGAAGCCGCCTCGAAAGCAATCGCCGAAGCCAAGGTCAAGGTCGCCATGGCAGACCGCGATGGTGAGAGCGGTGCCGCTGCGATGCAGCGTGACAAACGGATCAACGTGGCGGCAGCCAACGCGGAAGCAACCCGGGGTGAGAACACCTCGCTTATCGATATTGCGAACTCCGATGCCCAACGGCGTAGTGCTCAGGCGGAAGCCGAGCGCATCGCGATGGCTGCGGAAAAAGTTGCTGAAGCGAAAGTGTTAGAAGAAGCCTACGTTTCAGAGCAAGCCGCGGAACGCCAGCGCGCGGAGCGTGACAAAGCCACTCAATACGCGGATATCGTGGTTCCTGCACAGATCGCAAAAGATCGTCAGATTGTTGAAGCGGATGCCGAGGCCGAGCGGGTTCGTCGTATCCAACAAGGTATGGCAGATGCAGTTCGCGCCGCGAAGCAAGCGGAAGCCGACGGTATCAAATATGTTCAAGAGGCGGAAGCCGGCGGTATGAAGGCCAAACTTTTCGCGGAAGCGGAAGGTGCCAAAGCGGTTCTCGAAGGAAAAGCGAAAGGTTTCGAAGACCTCATCAAAGCCTGTATGGGACCCGCCGGTGCGCAAAACATGCTGGTCACCGAGCTCCTTCCACAACTCGTCCGCGAGCAGGTGCAGGCAATCGCCAATCTCAAGATCGACAAGATCACCGTCTGGGACAACGGCAACGGCGCCGACGGCAAATCGAGCACCGCGAGTTTCCTCTCCGGCCTAGCTGGCGCGGTTCCGCCGCTGCATGAAATAGCGAAAAATGTCGGCGTGGAACTGCCGCAATACCTCGGCAAGTTGGACGCAAGCACTGCTTCAACCCCTGCTGCAAAATCGAAATCCAATCCTTCTGGCGCTAACCCAGAAGTCTAATTTTCAGAGCGTTTTCACAAAACCCCACCTTCGCCAAAAGCGAGCGTGGGGTTTTGTTTGGTATTGGTAAGCTTCTTATCGCTTGCCCTAGCCTCACTCAAACCCTA
Source organism: Luteolibacter sp. (assembly GCA_044354135.1). Lineage (GTDB taxonomy): Bacteria > Verrucomicrobiota > Verrucomicrobiia > Verrucomicrobiales > Akkermansiaceae > Luteolibacter. The sequence goes on along the minus strand of JBILAN010000035.1, from coordinate 9,854 downwards.
TCAAATTCACCTCCTAGCTCCCGTAGTTCAACGGATAGAACAAGGGTTTCCTAAACTCTAGATACAGGTTCGATTCCTGTCGGGAGCATTTTGCTCATCTAATAAACCTCGCATCTACTGTTCAAATGAAAATTTCACCGCAGAGGCGCAGAGGCCACAGAGGGGCGCAAAGCAGGACTGGCATTAGCAACCCTTTCAATCTAGCGAGGTTAAATCGCTTGAGCGGTATGAATACGTCAGAAATTCATTCAGATTTTTACGAATACTTGGATCCTTCTCCGCGTTCCTCGGCGCCCTTTGACTCCATTTCATTATGTCCAAACAGGATCGCTTCGCATATTTAAATAGTTCGCTACCGCTCACATGGTTTTGCGCCTCTGCGGTGAAAAAATTACCCTAGCTGCAAATCCTACTATGAAACTCCTCCTCACTCTTCTCGCTCTTAGCTTGCCACTTCTTGCGACGGACAAACCGAACATCTTATGGATCGTCAGTGAGGACAATTCCTCTCATTGGATCGGCTGCTACGGAAACACCCAAGCGCAGACCCCGCGCATCGACGCGCTGGCGAAAGAAGGTTTTCTGTTTGAGCACGCATATTCAAACGGTCCGGTTTGCGCCGTTGCACGATCGACCATTTTACTCGGCGCCTATGCGCCGACGACGGGCACGCAACACATGAGATCGCGTCATCCCATTCCCCAAACCTACCGACCCAATGTCGAATACCTCCGAGCGGCTGGTTATTACTGCACCAACAACTCAAAGACCGATTACAATTTCAAAGGAAACGATAACTCCTACTGGGACGAATCTTCTAACAAAGCGCATTATAAAAATCGTCCGGATGGAAGACCATTCTTCGCCATTTACAACATCACCGACACTCACGAAAGTTCGCTTTTCAATAAAGCCCCCGCTGAGCCACAGCGTTTGAAGCCAGTGGATATTGAGCTTCCGCCTTACTTGCCGGATCTCCCTGAAATTCGCAAAGACATGGCCCGTTATCACGATCGCATCACGGATATGGATACGAAGGTTGGAAAAATCATCGATGATCTTGAAAAGGCCGGCCTGGCGGAAAACACCATTATCATCTATTGTTCCGACCACGGTGGAATTCTGCCACGCGGCAAACGCTATCTCGAAGAAACCGGTGTGAAAGTCCCACTCGTAGTTCGCGTACCCGAAAAATTCCAAAAGCTATCACCCTTCAAATCTGGTGATCGTGTCACCGAACCTGTTTCATTCGTTGATTTTTCAGCCACATTTCTCTCGATCGCTGGCATAGCAACTCCGGCTCAGATGCAGGGTCGGCCGTTTCTCGGCGAGAAACGCAAAGAACCCGACGCTGATGAAATGGAGTTTCTATACGCAGATCGCTTCGATGAACTCTACGGCATGCGCCGTGGCTTGACCGATGGCAAATGGAAATACATCCGCAATTTCCAGCCTCATCTTCCACTCGCTCCATATTCCTTTTACCAATTTGGTCAGCCTGGTTGGGTAGCCTATCAAAAAGCATGGCAGGCGGATGAATTCTGCGGCTACCACAAATCGCTTTGGGAAGCTCCCGGCAGTTCCGAGCAGCTTTACGATCTAACAGCTGATCCATGGGAGATGAAAAATCTCGCCAAAGATCCCACACATTCAGGAAAACTCGCCGTCTTGCGCGAACGCCTGAAAGCCACCATCAAACAGAACCACGACACCGGTCTCGTTCCCGAGCCTTTGTTCGAGGCGCTCGCAGGCAAAGACTCCATCGCTTCCCATGTTCAGAGCGATGCTTTCGATACCAACAAGATCGCCGAACTCGCTTTCGCGGCTACCGAGATCCAAGAAAAACATCTTCCGACCCTCCGTGAAGCCGTGAAATCCAAACATCCGGTCGAGCGGTATTGGGGCGTGAATGGCTTGCTGCAACTCGCCGGCAAATCCACCGAAGTGAAACCCGATGATTTTTCACCTCTTCTCAAAGATGCGGAATCCATCATCCGCACCACCGCAGCCGAAGCCCTTTTCAAGCTTAATCAAAAAGATATCGCAACCCAGGCGCTCATCGAAGAAGTCGGGAAAAATATCAACTCATCCTCCTTGCTTAACTTGCTCAACACCATCAGCCGCTTGGATCTGTTAGATCAACTTCCCCAAGACTGGGCCAAAGGTAAATCCATGAAAGGCGCGGATTTCGATTACATCAAACGCTTCGCGGATCGGATAGAGGAATGAAGATGATCTCGCGCAAAGCCGCTAAGACGCAAAGGGGAAAATCCATAGAGAACTGAAACCATAAAGTTAGGTTCATCATTTTTCAGCCGTTTGATTTACGTCTTCGATCCTATATTAGGTTATATGAATTACCCTAAAGAGGAAAATATAACCGCAGATTAACGCAGATAATCAAAGAGTTGCATCGATTATCAGTTTCACCCTCAGGGTGAAGATGGAATTCTTCAGAAGATTCTTAAAATCAACGTCCATCTGCGGTTCATTTCTCTTTCTAGGATTACATCTCTTTGACCTGATATAATTTAACTCTTTTCTTTGCGTCTTTGCGACTTTGCGCGAGATGAAAACACTTCACACTCACCAACCAATCATTCGGCTCGTAGCGATGCGGAGGGCGACTTCGAGGAGGGCCGCCTCTGAATGAGTCACCGGGATGGAAACTTTGCGGAGGGATTTATCGGAGATTTCCTGGCGTGAGATCATCAACAGATAGGGAGCGCGATCGGGATCTTCATTTGGTTTGAGTTCGAAGGTGCTGGTGGCTTTTTCGGTTTTATGGAACAGCTTGGCCTCGGTAGTCCGATTCTGGAGCAATGCTAGCACCGTGCCGATATCCGGCAGCCCCCATTTCATAATGATCTTGTTTTCCCAATCGAACTGCTTTTCGCCGCTTTGCGCAGCGGCATCGATGAACATCGCGCCTTTCTCAGCATTGAGGTTGAAGCGGACAGCTCCGCCGCTGCCGCGTGGGTTGGGTTTATAAATGGCGTAATCGTTCGAGTAGGACTTAATGGCTTGTTCAGGTATTGTGTCATTCATAACGTGTTCACTTGAACATATTTCGAACGGCTATGGCAAGAATAAAGTATGCTTGTGATAGAGAAAAATTCGAACCACGGATGGACGCGGATAAACACGGATAAAATTCTCCGGAAAAATGACGGTAAAAATAGTGGGGCTGAGATAAGCTCAGCCCTATTTTAAAATGATTCATAGAATCCGATCCGCGTTTATCCGTGGTTCTCTTAATTAAATCGATTACTCATCCTGTGGCTCGGCATCTGTATCGATATCGGCTTCCTGAGCTTCCGAGGCTTCGATATTGATGGATCCAGTGGATTCGCTGTCCTCGCCATCGGGGATGACCAGGGAAATGTCCTGAAGTTTCTCGCCGGGCTTGAGAGTGAGAAGTTTCACACCTTGGGCAACGCGTCCAGTTTCGCGGATGTCGCTTACGCGGATGCGGATGCTCTGACCCGTGGAAGTCATAAGCATGAGTTCATCGGCTTCAGTGACAGCGACGGCGCCTACCACTTGTCCGGTCTTCTCGGTGATGTTGATGGTTTTTACTCCACGTCCACCACGACGCAATGCGCGATAACTAGAGAAGGTGGTGCGTTTACCGAGACCATTTTCTGATGCGACCAAGAGCATCGATTCTTCTGAAACGATCGCCATTCCGACTACGATATCATCTTTCTTCAAGCGTATGCCGGTGACTCCGGCAGTAGCGCGGCCTTGTGGACGGATCTGTGGCTTGCCTTCTTCTTCCGTATCGATTTCTTCGGTGTCTTCCTCTTCTCCTTCTTGGGGTTCGCCTTGAGCTTTCTTGTAAACGCCTTCGGTGAACTTGATGCACATGCCATTGCGAGTGACGAGCAGGATTTCGTTTTCGCCTGTTGTTAGATTCACTCCGATTAGGTCGTTTCCTTCATCAAGGTTGATGGCAGTCAGGCCCGCTTTGCGGTAATTACGGAAATCATGCAGAGCTGTTTTTTTGACCTTTCCGTTTCGTGTAGCGAAGAAAACAAAGCCTGCGTCTTCGTGGAAAGTGATATCGTTGCCGTTTTCATCCGTCTTGCGTTCCAAGCGCAGTAGGGCGGCAATTTTTTCCTCTGGTTTGAGATCGAGTACGTTCTTGATACTACGTCCAACAGAAGTGCGTGAGCCTTCAGGTAATTCATAAACGCGTTCCACATAGACACGTCCTGTATTGGTGAAAAACAAGAGGTAATCGTGCGTCTGGACGGAGAAAAGATGCTCGACAAAATCATCTGGCTCGTCTTTCGCAGTCGCCTTGGTTTCCATACCTTTGAGGCCTTTTCCGCCACGTCCTTGCAAGCGGTATTCGCTGGCAGGCGTGCGCTTGATGTAGCCGCGGTGCGAGAGCGTGACAATCATCGCATCGTTGGCGATGAGATCCTCCATCGCGACCTCGCCGACTTCTGCGACGATAGGGCATTTACGAGGACTGGCGTACTTCGCTTTGATCGCTTGTAGCTCGTCTTTGATGATGGTGAGCACGCGTTCTTCGCGGGCGAGAATATCGAGGTAATCGGTGATCTCAACGAGAATGCCGTCGTATTCGCCTTTGACTTTATCGCGCTCAAGGCCGGTGAGCTGATAGAGGCGGAGTTCGAGGATGGCGTTGACCTGGCGTTCAGAGAAAACGTATTTGTCTCCTTGGACAGCGGCTTGCGAGCGGAGCAGGATGCCGAGGCCTTCTGCGGTTTTTGCCGAGAAAGGATAAGCGGCGAGGCGCTCGCGGGCTTCATCGCGGTTTTTCGAATCACGGATGATTTTGATAAAATCATCGAGGTGACCGAGAGCGAGCAAGTAGGCCTCTAACAACTCTGCGCGTTCTTCAGCTTTTCCTAACAGGTGACGCGTACGGCGGATGACCACTTCGCGGCGGTGCTCGATGTAGCAATCGATCGCTTCTTTGAGCGAAAGTTGTTTCGGGCGGTTCTGATGGATCGCCAGCATGTTGACGCTGAACGAAGTTTCGAGCGCGGTCAGTTTGAAGAGTTGGTTGACGACCACTTGCGGGCGGGCGTCGCGTTTCAACTCGATCTCGATGCGGGTTTCCTCGTCGGAAAGGTCGCGCATGCCGGAAATGCCGGTGAGGATTTTCTCGTTCACGAGTTCAGCGATGCGGGTTTGCAGGACTGCTCGGTTCACGCCGTAAGGAACCTCGCGGATGATGATCATGGATTTTCCATTTTCATTTTCCTCGATCTCGACTTTACCGCGAAGGCGCATGGAACCTTTGCCGGTGCGGAAATAATCCTCGATGCCGCGGATGCCGCGGATTTCGCAAGCGACCGGGAAGTCCGGGCCTTTGATGTATTGCATCAGGCCGGGAAGATCGATTTTTGGATCGTTAATCATCGCGCAAATGCCATCGATGACTTCGCCGAGATTGTGCGGCGCGAGATTGGTCGCCATACCCACGGCGATACCGGTTCCACCGTTGACGAGGAAGTTCGGGAAGGCGGATGGAAGCACGGAAGGCTCTTGAAGCGTGCCGTCATAGTTGGGGACGAAATCGACCGTGTCTTTATCGAGGTCTTCCATCATCGCCATACCGAGCGGATGAAGGCGCGCCTCGGTGTAACGCATCGATGCGGGTGCATCGCCTTCCACCGAACCGAAGTTTCCCTGACCATCGACGATCAACTCGCGCATCGACCATGGCTGACCCATGTTCACCAAAGTGCTGTAGATGGATGAGTCACCGTGCGGGTGATAGTTACCCATCGTTTCACCGACGATCTTTGCGCATTTGACGTGGGATTTTGAGGGAGTGACTCCGAGTTGGCGCATGGCGTAAAGCACGCGGCGCTGGGAAGGTTTGAAGCCGTCGCGCACATCCGGCAGGGCGCGGGAAATGATGACGGACATCGAATACTCTAGGAACGACTGAGAGAGTTCGTCGGCGACGTTGATGGGCTTGATGGAATCGTTGGACATGGTGGAAAAATAAATTAGGCGCGGTGAAGAGCGTTGGCGGAAACGAAGAGGTTACGGATTCGGAAAGCGGCGGGAGATTCTTGGAGGAGAATAGCTTTCATATTAGGAGACTTGGCAGCAAACCAAGGAACTGGCATCATACGGCATTTCTTGTTGACCCAAGCTGGAGCTGTTAGATTATGAATTTGACAAAGATACGCTGCGGTCGAAGCGACAAAGGCATCCGCATATCCACCATCACCAAGAGAGGGCGAGAGCAGCTCGGGCTCCTCGATCAGTAACGATACATCGGGATTTACTTTAAAACGATCTAGGAAATTTTTGATCGCATAGCTGAAGTCGGATTGAACTACGACTTTAGCCATGCTTTCTCGAAGTGTTTCTTTACTACGACTCATGGATTTTCTTGGGGGTAAAGTTCAGCAATGATTTCCTCAATATAGAATCTCACTCGCGGAGGCAGGAGGCTCTCCTTGTAGTAACGGACAACAAGTTCACAGACCTCCGCCGGATCTCTAAATCCAGTTACTTTGAGTAGCGTGATGATATCTGCGCGATCTCCTTCTGTTCCATATTCAGCAGCCCGACTAGCGAGGCATTTCATCGCAAGCAGATACTCGGTGCTTGGGCGCATGATACGAAGATTGCTATAGACTGGCATTCCATCGGCTGTAATCTCAGCAGTATCTGAGACAAACCCCTTTACTCCATCGTTTAGCCAATCGCTCTCGAAACCAAATTCCTGTGCCACCTGCTCAGCAGACAAAATAACATCCTGTTTTGGAGCAAAAATCGCATCGACATCTCGTGTAGATTCCCGGGCATCGAAGGCTAGCACCATAGCAGCTCCACCGAAGATGCAGATTTCTCCCATCACTTCTTTCTCACGTAAAAGCTCATTCAAACGCGATAGTGCCGCGAGAATTTGCTCTTTGGTAAGTTTATCAGAGGATTTCATGAGAATACATTTGGCATGGCCACGACCCGTCGGGGCCGCGACGGTTAGACATCCAAGTTGCGGACGTTGAGGGCGTTGTCCTCGATGAAACGTTTGCGGGGCTCGACGACATCGCCCATGAGGACGTCGAACATTTTGTCGGCTTCGACGGCGTTGTCTTCATCAAGACGCACGCGGAGGAACTGGCGGGTTTCCGGATCCATGGTGGTTTCGAAAAGCTGTTTGGCGTTCATTTCACCAAGACCTTTGAAGCGCTTGATCTGAACGCCTTTGGCGGAAATTTCGAGAACCTTGCTGAGAATGTCCGAAATAATGAAAATCGGGGTCGCGGCTTTTTTATCGGCGTCGCCTTCGACAAGTTCGAAGATGGGTTGATCCATCGAGTAGAACGTTTTGGTATCGACTCCGAGTTCGTTGAGCCGGCCAAAAAGTTTGGTGATGGCGGTGGATTCGTGAAGTTCGTGAAGAACTGCGCGGCGGGAAGGTCCGGTGATTTTGGAAAGCTCTTCATCAGAGAGTTGTTCATCGAAGAGTCCGAGATCGCGATTCGCGCTGGCGAAAGCAGAGAGGCTGGCTTCATCGGTGAAATAGAGAACCGACTCCGCGTTGCCTTCGCGGATACGCACCATGTATTCAGGGAGGTGACCATCAGCGCGACGGGCATCGAGATAGGCTTGGAAATTTCCGCCGTTGCCTGCGATGGATTTTTGGAAACGCGAGAGCGAGGAAAGATTTTCTAGAATGGATTTCAATTCTTCAGCGGTGAACTCGCGGGATTTATCGACTGTGCGGAGTGTGACCTCGCAGGCACCGAGATCAATGAGGATCTTATTGAGTTCGTCGTTGTCTTGAACGTATTCCGAGCGCTTTTTACGTGTCACCAAATACAAGGGCGGTTGCGCGATGTAGAGGTAACCGCGTTTCACAAGATCCGGCATGTGGCGACAGAAAAATGTTAGAAGCAAGGTGCGGATGTGCGAGCCATCAACGTCGGCATCGGTCATGATAACGATTTTGTGGTAGCGGACTTTTTCGATGTTGAATGAGCCATCCTGATCGCCATCGCCGATGCCGGCGCCGATCGCGGTGATCATGGATTGGATCTCTTTGTTTTGAAGCGCGCGGTGGAGGCGGGCTTTTTCCACGTTGATGAGTTTTCCGCGAAGAGGAAGGATTGCTTGTGTGCGGCGATCACGGCCTTGTTTGGCGGAGCCACCTGCGGAGTCACCTTCGACAATATAGAGTTCGGATTTTGCAGGGTCGCGCTCCGAGCAATCTGCAAGTTTTCCAGGAAGACCGCCACCGGAGAGGGCGGATTTACGGACAGTCTCGCGAGCTTTGCGGGCGGCTTCGCGCGCACGTGCAGCGTTGACGGATTTCTCGATGATCTTGCGGGCGAGCGCCGGGTTTTCTTCGAAGTAGGTATTGAGTCCTTCGTAAACGATGGAGGAAACCACACCTTCGATTTCGGAGTTCACGAGTTTGCCTTTGGTCTGTGAGGAGAAACGCGGGCTGGGCATTTTCACCGAGATGACGCATACGAGACCTTCGCGGACATCGTCGCCAGAAAGCGCTGGGTCTTTGTCTTTGAGAATTTTGTTTGCTTTGGCGTATTGGTTGATCGCACGAGTCAATGCCGTTCGAAAACCTGTTAGATGCGTTCCGCCATCGGCATTGGGAATGCTGTTTGCAAAACAGAGAATCTGATCGTTATAGGAATCGTTGTATTGGAAAACGACATCGGTGAAAACGTCTTCTTTGGTTTGTTTGCCATCGTAATCGAGGTCGATCTCCCGTTTGCCGCTGATGATGACTGGCGACTCATGAACGACGGTTTTATTTTCACAAAGCTGCGCAACAAATTCAACGATGCCGTCTTTGTAGAAAAACGAAGTCTTTTTCGCTGACTCGGGACGCTCGTCATCCAGTTCGATGGTCAAACCCGGATTGAGGAAAGCGAGCTCGCGGAGACGGGTGGCAAGTCGGTCGAATTGGAACACGATGGTATCAACGAAAATCGTGGCGTCTGGATAGAACGTGATCGCGGTGCCGGTCTTCTTGGGGTCCGCTTCACCGACGACGTGGAGTTGCTCGGTGGTTTTACCGCGCACGAAAGCGATGCGGTGGACTTTACCATCGCGAGTGATGTCGGCGCGGAACCAATCGGAAAGGGCGTTCACGCATTTCGCTCCAACGCCGTGAAGACCACCAGAATATTTATATGCGCCCTGACCAAATTTTCCGCCAGCATGAAGATTTGTTAGAACAAGTTCAACAGCTGGAATTCCGAATTTGGGATGCATGTCAACAGGGATACCGCGACCGTTATCAGAAACCGAAATCGATCCATCGACATGGATAGCGACTTTGATTTTTGAACAATAACCGGCGAGGTGTTCATCAATCGAGTTATCCAAGACTTCGAACACGCAGTGATGCAACCCCCGCTCATCGGGATCTCCGATATACATGCCTGGTCGCTTTCGAACCGCCTCCAGACCTTCGAGTTTATCAATCTGTCCGGCATTATATTCTTGCTCGGCTCCGACCTGCGTTTGGGCTTTTTCTGGCTCGTTTTGGATCTCTGACATATGGCGCGGCTAGGGTCTAAAATCCACGCGTTAGAAACAAGGACTTATTGCTTAATTCTGCTTTTTTATCGATTCGTAAGCCATAGATTGCCAATGATTTAGCATGTCGATTTTGGCACCACTGAAGATTTCCCGAGGCAATCTCCGAGCCTACTGAAAACCTCTCACAGATAGACGAATGGGAGTTTGTTTTTTGAAAATAAATACGACCAAATCTTGCATCTTGCTTTCTCCGCTTGGGATCCTACCCACACAGCATCCGCGAGAAGCTCAGCGGTAGATTAACCCTTTTACACCTTGGAATAGCATGCTTTTCGTGGGAG
>JBILAN010000101.1:0-7781 GCA_044354135.1 Luteolibacter sp. | reverse complement strand
ACTTTTATTGGTTTTTAAAGGAGTGTGAATGGCGCTTCAACGGAGGAGATCACAAAAAGCTACTAAACCAGCTTAAACATTGGTATAAAGAGTCACACCACTAGTCCTTAGCTAGTACAGCCCCTAACACTAAGACAATAAGGACGGCGAGAGCGAACAAAGATCCATTCGACTTATACCGATTAAAGGCTCCGCAGTCTTTGCAGTGATCTGTGCGATGAGAGAATGCGCCTCTTATCAGCAGAAAGATCCAACCGAAAAACATGACAAACAGAATACTCGGTCTTGGTTGGGATAAAAAATCGCGACCTGTGTTGGTGCTGCCACATACAGTGCAGGGTCGACCTTTTGTGTGGGATAAAGGGCTTGATTCGTCATTAGGGTCCATGGTGAATGAATGGTTGCGGAGCTAACCAAGAACCAAGAACTCTTCTTTACCTACTCCCATGCTCAATCGCGTCACAGATGGCGGGAAATATCTGGCGTTTTCTGGAGACAACACCTGGAGCTGAGTAGAGGGTGTCATCAATTCGGCTGAAAGGTAGGGAGGCAATGATTTTTTCCGGACCTACGGCGAGCACCATGCTCTTGAGCAGCGCAACATCAGTCACGACCAGAACCGCAATGTTATAGCCTTTTTCAAACTGGAGATCACGTAGGGCTTTTTCTAACTCTTGGCGACGAGCCTTAAAGCCGTGAAGATCACGTTCTTCGACCTGAGAAACACTGATGAATAATCCTTGCTCGTTAAATTCTTTGCGATCGGTGTTAATGATTTCCGCGGCGGTGCCATTTGCTATGAGTGAACCAACCGCGAAAAACTCTTCGGCAAATTCTTTAGCATCGACTTTTGCGATTCCACTTAACCAAGTCAGCATTTTTCTATCGAGCGCAGTTGTGGTTGGAGATGTTAGGCACAAGGTATCGGAGACGATGCCGCCGCAGAGGCAGAGCGCGACTCCGGGTTCAGGGATAAGATCCCTGTGGAAAAATTTACGAGCGACTAGAGTGCAGGTTGAGCCGACAGGTTCGTTGAGGTAACGAATCGGTTCGCGCGAGACAAGATCGCCGGATAAACGATGGTGATCAATGACTTCAGTGATCGTCGCTTCTTCGATGCCGGTAACGGCTTGTGCGTATTCGTTATGATCGACGAGGGCGAAGCGAAGTTTCGGTGGGTCGACGAGGTCAGACTTGGCTATAACGCCTATCATTTCATCCATACCAGCCTCTATGACAGGAAACAGGTCTTGATCAACAGAGACGAGCGCCTTGCGGATCTTCGAGACGGGTTCTTTGGCGTTTACTGATATGAATTTGCTTTCCATCACGTGGCGGACCGTGCGGGAGCAACGAATGAGAGTGCTCGCACTGGCGGTGTCTTGACGGCAACGCAGAACGACCGTGCCTTTGGAAATGGCATAATCCTTGATTTCTTCCGACACGGCATTTTGTCCAGTCACTAACAAAGCACGTGCACCCGACTCAATCGCAAGGCGTTGTACGATGGGCCGGTCTCCGCAGATCACGAGAAAATTTCCGATGTTGCCCTCAGCAATCGCTTGGTCGAGACGGATTTTGACTGTGTCTTGTGAGGACGCACCGACGAGAAGGATTAGATCTTCCTCTGCGTCTTGATCGCAAATCTTGGCACCTAAGCTCTCTGCATCAAGAGTCTTGGCGAGGTTGTTGAGAGAGGCGTGAACTGTCCGGACGCTGATGCCCTCGGTATTAGCAGGAAGGAGAAGTTTGAGTAGGTTGATGTATTGCAGCATTCCAGCGACCGTGCCATCGTCATTGATGACAGGCACACAACGGATCGATGCATCTAGCATCCGATTATAGGCAACTAAGAAAGTATCTGAAGGTAGCACGGAAATGACTTTGCGTCTGCAGATCATGCCGGCAGTGGTACGTGCGTCAGTCAAAAGCTCAGGAGCTTCGAAGCCCGCTTTTTCTAAAACCCATTTGGTCCTTTGTGAAACATCGCCACATCTTGCCGCAATCGCATTGGGTTCATCGCCGCTGGCACGAAGCAACGCAGCGTGCCCGATTGCAGAACAAACCGCATCAGTATCGGGGTTTTTGTGTCCAATGACGTAAAAGGGAAACATTGCCACATCTTTTGTTTATATGCCCAAAAGTGCAATCTTAAATCGATATAAGAGTTCAGAATCCAGTGGCCAGAGACCAGATGGTTATCGAGAATAGCTATCCTATCTCTGGTATCTGGTTTCTATCTTCTGGTATCTATATCTTCACATCCGTTCCGGGCACCGGATACCTAGGAGGCCTAGGCCTTGTTCCAAGATGGTGGAGGTGAGCTTGCAGAGGGCGAGTCGGCTGGATTTGAGGGGTTCCTCGGATTTCAAGACAGGGCATGCCTCGAAATAGGAGTGGAAAGCGCGGGCAAGCTCTAACAGGTAGTTGGCCAGCAGGTTGGGGCGGTAATCTTCGATGACCATGGGCAAAACCTCACCAAAACGCGCAAGGAGGCGGGCGAGGTGGATTTCCTCGGGTTTTGCTAACTGGATAGCGACTTTGGTAGCATCGAATTCACCCTCTAGTTTTCGGAAAATGGAACGAATCCGGACACTCGAATACTGAAGATAAGGCGCGGTATCCCCCTGGAGAGCCAGCATCCGATCCCATGCAAACACGTAATCGGTAAGCCGATTCTGGGAAAGTTCGGCAAATTTAACCGCGCCTATCCCCACGATTTCGGCTACCTCTTCGGCTTCTTTGCCCCGGAGTTCCGGGTTTTTTTCGGCGATGGCTGCTGCGGCACGTTCGACCGCTTCTTCGAGCACATCGGTCAGGCCGACGTTATCTCCGGAGCGGGTTTTCATGAGTTTTCTGTCCTCACCGAGAATGGAACCGAAGGAGATGTGGCGGAAATCGCCGGTTTTTCCCCAACGTTGTGCGGCTTCAAAAAGCTGACGGAAATGGAGTTGTTGAGGGACTCCGACGACATACCAAACCTGATCCGCATTCCAGGTATCGATACGGTATTGGATGGTGGCGAGGTCGGTGGTGGCGTAGAGAAATCCACCATCGGCCTTACGGATAATGGCAGGGTTATCAGTCCAGCCGTCCTCGCGGTAGACTTTGAAAGGGTCTTGGCTGGGATCTTTGATTTCGTCGGAAAAAATGCACACCGCGCCATTGCTTTCACGGGCAAGACCTTTTTCGAGAAACTCATCCACCAAGCCCGCGAGCATGTCGTTGTAAAAACTTTCGCCCAGCCAGTGATCGAATTTTACATCCAATCGATCGTAAATTTTCTGAAGCCCGAATTTTGAAACGTCGATGCATTGTTGCCAGATTGCGAGGTTTTCCGAATCGCCGGCTTGGAGTTTGACTAGCTCATTTTTGCAGGTTTCCAGAACTGCAGGATCGTCTTTTGTGGCGGAGTTCACTTCGCGATAGACACGAACGAGCTCTTTGATCGGATCTTGTGCGAGCGCCTCGTGATCCAAGCGGGTTTTCCAACCATGCAGAATCATCCCGAACTGGGTGCCCCAATCACCGATATGGTTGTCGGCTATGACCTCAAATCCAAGGTAACGTGCGATGCGGACGAGAGAATCGCCAATAATCGTCGAGCGGATATGCCCGACGTGCATGGGCTTGGCGATATTGGGTGCGGAGAAATCCACCACGATGCGTTTGCCTTTTCCGATCTCAGGCGTGCCAAGACGGGGATCCTTCAATAAACTTTCCGCATGGGCCGCGTAGGCTTCCGGGAGGATGGTGAAATTAATGAAACCCGGGCCATCGATTTTTGCCGTGGCTAGCCCATTGATATCGACCGCAGCGAGGATTTGCTCAGCAAGAGCACGCGGATTGATCTTCATCCGTTTCGCTAGAACCATAGCGGAGTTGCTCTGGTAATCGCCAAAACGGAGATCGGCTGCGGTCATCAAATTGGGTTGGGTCGGTTCGCCTAAAACCGTTTCAAGGGCTTTGGAAAGGCGGGATTCGAGATTTTGAAGGAGGGTCATGGGGAAAAACTGAAGAAGAACATGAAGAAGTTTGAACCGCAGATGGACGCGGATAGACGCAGATGGAAGAGAATTTTAAAAATCTATACTATATCCGTGTCCATCTGCGTCGATCCGCGGTTCGATTTATAAATCTAAGCAGAAGAGGAAGCTGGCTGGAAATAAGTAAGATCGTTGGATCTATTTCAGCAAGGCTCTTTGTCAGCAACTATTCGTATTGCCTTGGGATCAAGAATTTCCAGGATCTCGTCGCAGGTGGTGGCGGCGGCGAGTCGGCGGCGAACCTCGCTGTTGGTCAACATTTTCGCAATCGCAGCGAGGGTACGGAGATGTAGTTGGTAGTCTTTGCTGGGAACAATGAATAAAATGATTAAATGCACGGGGGCGTTATCAAGCGCTTGGAAGTTGATTCCTTGTTTGGATCGACCGAAAATCGCAACAACTTTATCGATGCAATCAGAGAACGTATGCGGGATCGCCACACCAGAGCCGATGCCTGTGCTGATCAATGCTTCGCGTTCTTCCAGTGCTTTCAAGGTCTCTTGGTAGGAGTCTTTTGGGATTTCACCTCGTGCTGTGAGAAAGTCCACAAGTTCAATTATGGCAGGCAAATGCTCAGTCGCTTTCATATCCAGAAGGATGCGATCAGTATCGAGCAGTTTGCCTAACTTCATAAGAATCTCGTTTTAAAACCCACTCCGTCAAAAACGATGGGATAGTCGAATTATGTGGCTTGGGCTCGGTTTGCAAGAAGTTTTCCAATCGGGAAATTACCCAAAAGGGTACAACCGTAGTCGTTATCGATCATAAATCCACAAAGCAGCGTGAGTGCCTGCGAATCTGATATAATCTGAAGAAGTCCTTACCGCTAGGACGGAGTGAAGCGCAGCCAATCAACAATCATCAATGTATAGCTCTTGGTAACCTTGGCGAAGTGAAACAAGTGAACTCTATCAGAAACATCGGCGCTTTTCTGACCAGCACTTTGTTTGTCCTCTCGATGAACCTACGGTCGGTCAAGGTAGAGAATCCATCGCGATTGAACGCCAAGCACTAAGCGACGTCATGCATAACATACCTAAAATGGAAACCATTCTCACGAACAACCCAGCCCTCATAAGGCATAACGTCGAACGCACCCGCTACGGGACAGCTGGAAGAAGCGAAATGGCTTACAAGTGAAGTTAAATTCGGGAAATGACCTGTTATCGTTTGACGAAAAGCCCATGACTCCCCTAAACCGCAGTTTTAAGTGCTGTTTTAAGATTACTTAGCCTTGCAACAAACCCTTCCCAACGGCATGGAGAGGGCGCGCAGCGCGAATTCATGAGTAGATCAGGCACAGAAATCATCATTGGCACCCGGGGCAGTGAACTGGCTTTGGTGCAGGCAACCACCACGGAAGGCTTGTTGTCCGCCAAATTTCCGGACATGAAGATTAGCCGCCAGATCATCAAAACCACGGGCGATCGTCGGACGGATGTCTCACTCGCCAATGTCGCCAAAGCCGAGGGCACGTTTGATAAAGGAGTGTTCATCAAAGAGCTCGAAGAGGCGCTGGCTGATGGTTCGGTGGATATCGCGGTGCACAGTTTGAAAGACATGCCAACTGTCATCGATGATCGATTCGAATTAGCCGCGACCCTAGAGCGGGCTCCAGTTCGCGATGTATTGCTGACGAAACAGGCGGGTGGGTTGTCGGCTCTGAAAGAAGGGGCAAAAGTCGGCACCAGCAGTGTGCGGCGCGCCAAGCAGATCGAGTTTCTCCGTCCTGATTTGGTGCTGGTGGATTTGCGCGGAAACGTTCCTACCAGAATTGAAAAGCTCGCCCAAGGAGACGACTACGATGCAATCCTACTCGCCGAGGCGGGCTTGATGAGGTTGGGTTTCATCCCGGAATTTACTGAGAGCGATCCGGAAATCGTCGCGGCATCGGCACCCGTGTTTTGCACGAGGCTTGCAGAGGATATCTTTTTCCCAGCCGCAGGGCAGGGAGCAATTGGTTTGGAAATTCGCAAAGGCGATGCTCGCTCACTTGATATCGCACGATCAATTGGTCATGCCGAAACCTGGATCAAGGTCACCGCGGAGCGCGAATTTCTGCGTTTGCTCGATGGTGGCTGTCATACACCGGTCGGCGTCTATTCTCATCTAACAGGTTTACAAATTCATCTTCACGCTCGCGTGTTTCCAGAAACCGGCGGGAAACCTAAAATCGGTTCCTCCACAGAGAACGATCCCATCCAAGCAGCTCTCAAACTCTTCCAATCTCTCAAATGACATCCACAGGAATTTGCTATCTAGTCGGTGCCGGCCCCGGCGACCTCGGTCTCGTAACTCTTCGCGCAAAGGAGTGCATCGAAATTGCTGATGTTCTCGTTTATGATGCGCTCAGCAGTCCCGAACTACTTCGTTGGACCAAGCCCGGCTGCGAAAAAATCTATGTCGGAAAACGCGCGAAAGATCACGCGGTTCCACAAGATCAGATCAACCAGATCATTGTCGATTTCACAAAGGCTGGAAAAATCGTCACACGTTTAAAAGGTGGCGACCCGATGATTTTCGCCCGCGGTGGTGAAGAAGCAGCAGAGCTTGCAGATGCAGGCGTGGCGTTTGAAATCGTTCCGGGAATTAGCTCATCCATCGCCGGTCCGGCTTATGCGGGCATTCCTGTTACACATCGCGATCACAACACTCAGCTCACGATTTTCACGGGTCATGAGGATCCGACCAAAGGCTACACATCCATCGATTACGCCCAGCTCGCCAAAGCTCCGGGCACGAAAGTTTTTCTGATGGGCGTCGCGCGTTTGCGTGAGATCACAACTTCATTTATCGAGCACGGAGCCGCGGCCGATACACCGATCGCACTCGTGCGTTGGGCAACCACTGGATCGCAATGGACCATCGAAGGCACGCTTGAAACGATCGCTGACATCGCCGAGAAGGCCGGCTTTTCATCGCCTGCTGTGGCGGTGATCGGTAATGTTGTTAAAGAGCGCGCGAAAATCAATTGGTTCGAAAAACGTCCGTTGTTTGGTAAGAAAATCGTCGTGACCCGTACCCGAGAGCAAGCGGGGGATTTGAGTAAACGTCTCCAAAACCTCGGCGCAGATGTGATCGAACTGCCAACGATACGCATCGAACTCCCGGAAGATCGTGAGGGATTCGCGGAAGGAGTCACTCATGCACACGAATACGATTGGTTGATTTTCACCAGCCCGAACGGGGTTGAGAAATTCTTCGATGCGTTTTTCGCCACCTACGACGACGCACGGAGTTTGGGAAATCCAAAGATCGCCGCCATCGGCCCAGGCACTGCTGCGAAAATCCGCGAATATCGGATAGGGGTGGATTTGCTTCCGAAGAAATTCGTCGCCGAGGGTTTGTTAGATGCGTTCAAGGAAATCAACATCGAGAACCAAACCGTACTCTGGATCAAAGCCGCCGAGTCGCGCGATGTAATCTATGATGGCCTGATGAAACTCGGTGCGATTGTCGACGAATGCATCGCGTATCGCACGGTTCCTGAAAAAGACGATCCGACAGGTGCTCAAGCAAAATTCATCGAAGAAGGAGCGGACATGGTGACTTTCACCTCATCCTCTACAGCAGAACATTTCTTTGCTCTCGATCTTCCATGGCCAAATAACTGTGTCGCCGCAAGCATCGGTCCCGTGACATCGGAGACTCTGAAATCGTTGGATCACAAACCGGCGGTCGAAGCCGCCCAGCATGACATCCCGGGTTTGGTAAAAGCGATTGAGAATTATTTTA
>JBILAN010000003.1:0-94992 GCA_044354135.1 Luteolibacter sp. | reverse complement strand
GCTCCTCTGATTTTTACAAATACCAAACTACCTGATGGGCTCCATGGGCATTTCACAATTTCCACACCGAGAGTGTTGCCTTTGAAGAGCGCAACAGAGCCTTTCGCATCCAGCGGAAACGCATTGAGCATTTCCTCGATTCTAACATCTTGCCTGCTTGGAAGATTCCCGGCATCGCGAATGGATCGGGTGATTTGGATCAAACTTTTGTTTCCAGTAACCAGTGGAAGTCCGATGTTATTCTGGCTTTTTCCGCCGTTATCCACGGCAACATAATCCTCACCCAGCCCTTTATCTGTGGCGTTTCCGACGTTTCCATCAGAATTTCCAGAATTCGGTGGAGCGATCAAATTGATAGCAACCATCGTTGCAGCCACTACAGCAGCAGCGGATAGAGGCCATGTCCAAATATTGAACGATCTGCGCCGAGGGTTAAGACTGACAATTTTACCTGAACCGGAAGCTTCTCTTGCGGCACGCATGATTGCACTGCGATGTTTTGGTAAAAGCGTATCGGTTTCCGAACCTAACAATTTCAATAGATCGGATTGCGTGCGCTCGATCTCTTGCACCGCGAGTTTGAGCGCAGGATCGCCTGCGATCGCATGATCGAACTGCTTCGCTTCTTTCGGCGACAACTCACCCAGAACATAGGCGGTCAACCTTGGATCATCCTGTTCAATCTTCATTTGCCTCTCCTTTCTCCTGCATCCATCCACGCAAACGCTTCAATCCGGCATGAATCAGGAAACCGATGTTTCCCGATGTCAAACCTGTCACGCGTTGGATTTCCTCGTAGCTCATACCTTTTTGAAATTTTAACAAAATGACCTCCCTCTGGTTTTCTGAAAGCCTGCCCATGTAGCGCATGACATCCAGATGTTCATCTCCGCTCTCCGCATTTTCACTGGCAGAGCTGTCTGTGCTGGCGATTTTTTGCCAACCTGCATCGTCGAGCGGTTCGATGCGTTTGTCTTTGCGTAAAACATCGAGACAGCGATTCCGGCACACCGTGAATAACCAGCTTTTAAGGTGAAGCTTAACTTTTTCAGGATCCTGCTTACACAGACGGATAAAGGTATCTTGCACGACATCTCGCGCACGTTCCAGGTCGTATAAGTAGGTTCTTGCATAGCCGATAAGGGAGGATTCGTATTCTGTGACAGCTTCTTCGATGAATGACTCAAATTCTTGAGGGCTCAGTTTCATCGTTGGTCCATTATCACACTCATCAGCAACGTCCTCGATGGGCAAAATCTTTGAAGAATTTTTCACTTTTGCTGATTATTTAATAAAATAGCTCAAATGCTCCAATTCCAAGGCAAGATCGACGTTGTTGACCGTAACATCGGATGGCACCTCAAGCATGATGGGTGAAAAGTTCAGAATTCCCTGAATTCCCGAGGCCACGAGGCGGTTTGTAACTTCTTGGGCGAAACCGATGGGCACACATAAAATGACCAATTTGACGTTGTTTTTGACAATAAACGCCTCCAATTTAGAAACATGGTGCACAGGAATTTTAAGTTCCCGTGCCCGAGCTTCCTCAGGTTTTGCATCAAAGGCGGCAACCACTTCAAAGCCTTCCTTTTGGAAACCCTGATATCTCAACAAGGCAGAGCCCAAATTACCCGCGCCCACCAAGATAACTGGCTGAAGCTGCTCGCGGCCAAGGGCTTCACGAATCGTGGCAATCAAACCCGAAACCGGATAACCCAAACCACGGGTGCCGATTTGTCCGATGTATCCGAGATCACGACGCAGCTGCGCGGGCTTCACTCCAGCGACTTTGGCAAGCGTGATCGAGCTGACCGTCTTCTGGCCGCTATCGCTGAGTTTCTGTAAACAACGATGATAGATCGAAAGCCGATAAATCGCCTTTTTCGGAATATCTACCTTTTCGTGTTTTTCCGGTTCACTACCCACAAATTGATAAGATCAAAGGTTTTCCGGTTGTTGCAACAACGCAGCAACCCGATTCAACAACATTCCAGCACCGCCACCATCGACCACGCGGTGGTCAAAGGTCAGCAACAACTCGGCTTCGGTCGCTGGTAAAAACGCCTCAACTTGCTCACTCCATACCGGCTTCTTACGTCCGGCACCGATTCCAAGAATCAAGGTTTCATTAGGTAGAGGGATAGGTGTTCCGGTTGTTAGACCAAAGGTTCCGAAATTAGTTACGGTTGCGATTCCACCGCGTGAGTCAGCTTCGCTCAAACGGCGACGGCGCGCACGATCCACCAAATCGTCATACTCCTGAACCAGTTCAGAGAGAGATTTCTGGTCCACTTTGCGCATCGCTGGGACAACCACACCATCTTCTACCTGCACCGCGACGCCAATATCAAATGAACGGGGGTGAACGACTTTTTCACCAATCAAATAACCTGCCGTCATCGGTTGTTCTTTGAGAGCAATGGCAAAGGCTCTCAAAAGATAGAGCGTCAAGCCGGGCTTGGGTGATTGTTTACGGCGGTGATCGAGCAAACGATCTAACAGAACAGGAAGTCCCACCGTTGCCAACGGACGAGTCCAACTGCGGCGCATCGCATCGGCGACCGCCAGACGCATCGGCGATGCGGGAGCACTTGGCCACGATTCAAGGTAATCCAAAAATCTTTCCAAATCCTCAACCGTAACGCGTCCACCCGCACCTGTTCCGGCAATAGCTGAAATATCCGCTTCACGCAGACCCATGTCGTTCATGCGGGCGCGCATTCTTGGAGAAATGTAATGGGCGCCCATCACTCCGGTGGGAACCGGCAAGCCTTTTACAGTCGGAACAATGCTCGGATCTTCTTCATAGGAATCTCCATCCAAGGCAAAGTGAAGGTTTTCCTCACCGCTTTTGGTTTCCTGTGGCTGGCTTTGATTTTTCGCTTCAAGACTTTCGATTGTATCCACTCCGGTGCGAGCGATCTCTTCTTCGGTCACCTCTAACAAACCAAGCAAAGAACCCACCGAATAGGAAACCCCTTCCACCGCACGGATTTCAGAAACCACTCCGTTACAAAGCGTGGTAATTCCCATCGTCGCCTTGTTGGTTTCTACCTCGATGATTTCTTGGTCTGTCTTCACCTCGTCGCCGACTTTGACATCGAGTCGAATAACCGTTGCCTCGGCGATGGACTCTCCGAGCTGTGGCATGAGTATGGGAACGATTGGCATGGCAGTTACTAAAAGGTTAAGAGTTTTCGAAGCGCCTCTGAGATCGACTCAGGAGTCGGGCGATGCGCAGCCCAAAGTTTTGGATGGTAAGGCACGGGTGTATCCCGGGAATTGAGGCGTTGTGGCGGTGCGTCTAACAAATGAAATCCTTCTTCAGTCACACGGGAAACCACTTCGGCGGTTACTCCACCCCATGGAAATGCCTCGCCAACCGCAAGCAAGCGACCCGTCCGTGCAACCGATGCGAGAACGGTATCGATATCTAACGGTTTCACCGAACGGAGATCGACCACTTCGATTTCCCAACCATCCTGTTGCAAACGATCCGCAGCGCGAACGGCTTCGTGAACCATCGCACTGTAAGTCACGACTGTGGCGTGTTTTCCAGGTCTGGCGATGCGCGCTTGGCCGATCGGTAGATGTTCACCTTTGATGGTTTTCGCTTTCAACCAGCGATAGAGAAACTTGTGTTCGCAGTAGATCACCGGATCGTCCATTTTCACGGCATCGATCAACATGTAATACGCATCGGAAACGGTGGCCGGTGTGACCACGACCAAGCCGGGATACTGGGCATACAAACCCTCCATGCTCTGACTGTGAAACGGACCGGAACCGGGAGTGCCGCCGGAGGGAAGCCTAACAGTTAGAGGAATCGGTATTCCCGTGCGGTAAAAATGCGTCGCTGCTTGGTTGACGATCTGGTTGAACGCAATCGAAGAGAAATCCGCGAACTGCATTTCCACAATCGGCCGCATACCTTCGATAGCAGCACCGACTGCGAGACCTATCATCGCATCTTCGGAGATCGGACTATCAAAAACGCGGTTCGGGTAAGCCTCCGCCAGACCTTTGGTCGCTTTGAAAGCGCCACCGAAATTTGCGATGTCCTGTCCGTAGAGAAACACGCGATCATCCTCACGGAGGAGATTCTCCTGAGCTTCGCGAATTGCATCAATGTAGGTTACGCTCACGATGAAATGTAGGGAAAGGTTGTGGAAAGGGCGGACCATTTTTCCAGATAAGGATCCGGCAACGCTTCTTGCTGCGCTTGTGCAACGGCTCGTTGAACTTCCTCGGTAAACTCTTCACGCCATGCATCGATCTCGGCTTCGCTTGTATACCCGCCTTGAACCAATTGCTCGATGGCGATCTCGATGCAATCACGACCGTAATAGCCGGCGCGTGCGGAATCGGGAACATAAGAACCATCATCGTGTTCACCGTGGCCTGAAAGTCGCAGTAAATGCGCGACCACCATTTGCGGGCCTTTTCCGAGACGTGCTTGTTTAACCGCCTCACCGATCACGGAGGCGCATGCCATCAGATCCGTGCCATCGACGGAGTATCCACCTACGCCGTATCCCCTCGCCCGCTCAACCAAATCGCCGCAGGCAAACTGGCGGTTGTTAGGTGTCGAGTAAGCAAATTGATTGTTCGCAATCACCACCACCATAGGAAGTTTTTCCACCGCAGCCATGTTCAACCCTTCATGAAATGCGCCGGTCGATGTCGCCCCGTCACCGACACAGGTTGCGCCGACGCAGCCCTCCAAGGTTCCTTTGAGCCGCTTCGCGAAAAGCATGCCTGCAATCAGCGGCACCTGCGCACCGAGATGAGAAATCATCGCCGGCATGCCTTTGTCAGGCCGTCCTCTGTGAATATTTCCGTCCCGCCCTTTCATCGGCCCCTCAACCGATCCCAGATATGTCCGCGTGCAATCAATCAAAGGTTCACCAAAAGCCGTCCGACCCGCCTGATCTCGGATCAAGGGAGCAAAACAATCTTTCCCCTGAATTAACGCCGTACCCAAGCATCCGCTAACCGCTTCCTGACCTTTTCCGAGATACACTCCACCGACGATTTTGCCGGCTTTATAAAGGCTGGAGAGCTTATTTTCCAGAAGCCGAGCCTTGAGCATGGATTGGAAAGCCCGACGCAAAAATTCGCCATCGAGAGAAATCATTGCTTCAAAAGGTTTTGGTTCCGCATCAGGCACACGAGAGACTAAACCGACTCTTCCGAATCGTGCAACCGCTTTCGTTTTGGGATGCTTTTATCGTATTTAGCCCATACCAAGCGCCAGCTCAGTTCGGGGCCAGCTGTTTATGGAACTGGACGAGTTCGTCGGTATAGATTTTAGCCCCCTCCTCGTTGAGGTGGGCCTTGTCAAAAAAGTAATCTGGATCGGTATATTCCGGCTTATTTTCATCATACATGAATACCGTGCCGTATCCGTTCAGCAGTTGCTCAAGTCTTGGAATGAAGCCCGTGGTTACTTTTCTAAAATTGGGCGGAACGGCGATGATCAGGCGGATATCGTTTTTTCTACAGAGATCCGTAAAGGCATTAAACGCCTCAAGCTTGTGGTCCAGTTCTTCTACGGGTGAATAGGTGTTAATGTTTGAATTGTATTTTCTGTCGAATGTCGCCTTCTGACGAAAAATCGGCATCGAACCACACGGCAGAATGGTATAGTTTTGGCTAGGCTGGCGATTCCCCAGTTTGAAATTCGATCGGTTCAACTGACTCAGCACCATGAACTCACTGATAATCGGCTTCATTTTCCCGCGCCTCACCATTTCATCTCTCACATCTTTATAGCGGACAAGCGGATACAACCTATCAAAACGAAACTCGAGAGTATTGCTGACCATGAGCTCGTCGCTGTCATCCACCACAAGGATCACGGTTTTCGGTTTCTGGTTACCCTTGATCTCAAGGGTCTGGCGCAGCAGGTATTCGTGAAACGTAATGTCAGATCCCGGATACGAAAGATTATATGCCGAAGGACCATCAGAATCTGCGAACCGCTGAGCGATCACGCATTGCGCTCCACGTGAAGATCCAAAGACCAACACATCAGCCCTGATCTGTCCTTCGAGAACTCCTTCCAGTCGACGATCGACCTCGCGTGCAGGCGATGTATTTCGAACGACGATGAAAAGCTTATCAAACAGCAGGAAGAATGCCGTGAACATCGCTAATCTGGTTAAGAACTTCTTCATGAATTAAAATTGGAAATAGATAAAGTGCTGCTCCACGCCAGAAAGCACCAAGATACAGGCAATCAGAATAGCGTAGAATAACCATCTGAGAGGCGCGTACCACTTGAGCCCGAATGCCTCCAACGCGTATTGACTTTCGCGGCCGAGCCATTCGACGATCGTGCTGAATACGATGAAGAAAATTGTTAGGTATGCTGACTCTTGCAAGCGAGGGGCTGCGAAGAGGCTAACATTGAAGATCCCTTTGATGATATTGACCGCATGGTTCATGTCATTAGCTCGGAAGAAGATCCAGCCGAAGACGACCATCAGAAATGTTGAAGTCATCGCGAACACTTCACGGATTGATGGCAAGGTCTTTCCTTTGGCAACAATTTCCAAGTGGTTACGATTCCGATTCAAGAGCATCAGCGGGATAAAGTAGAACGCGTTGAGCGCACCCCAAACAAGGAACGTCCAGTTGGCACCATGCCAAAAACCGCTGACAAGGAAGATGATGAAGGTATTCCTGATCTTCATTGCGATACCGCCCTTGCTACCACCCAGCGGAATGTAGAGGTAGTCGCGGAACCAAGTGGTGAGTGAAATATGCCATCTCCTCCAGAATTCAGCGATGTCGCGTGAGAAATATGGAAAGGAAAAATTCCTCAACAACTCGATGCCGAACAACCGCGAGGTGCCGAGTGCTATATCGGAATACCCAGAGAAATCGCAATAGATTTGGAGCGTGAAAAAGATAGCACCCAAGAACAGGGCGCTGCCAGGGTAAGTCGTACCAGCAGCCGAACCGTTAAAATAAAGATTCGCCCATTCAGCACAACCATCGGCCACGACGACCTTTTTAAATAACCCCCAGAGGATCTGTCGCAGTCCATCTACAGACTTCGAGTAATCGAAGTTCCGCTCGCGTTTCAATTGCGGCAGAAGGTGTGTGGCACGCTCGATGGGTCCCGCCACTAACAGTGGGAAATAAGCAACGAATAACCCGAAATTTACGACGTTACGCTCACTCCGTATCTTACCGTAATATATATCAACCACATAGGAGATGACATGGAAGGTGTAAAAAGAAATACCTACGGGTAGAATGACGTTAAGTGTCCATGAATTCGGATCCACATTCAAACCCTGGCGATTCAGCAACTCTGCAAACGATGCGATGAAGAAATTGTAGTATTTGAAAAGTCCGAGAAATCCGACGTTAAGAATAATACTCAACCAGAACCAGAATCTTCGAATCGGGTGGTTCGTGGATTTTTCGATCAGCAATCCGGTACTGTAGCCCACAAGGATAGAGAATGAGAGCAGGAATAAAAATTTCCAATTCCAGCATCCATAGAAGTAGAGACTAGCTACCAACAGGAGAAAATTCTGATAGACGGTGTTCTTTTTTGCGACAAACCAATAAAGAACAAAGATCAGCGGCAGGAAGAGAGCGAATTCCAGTGAGTTGAAAATCATGATTGGGATAGCGGTCGAATGCTAATAATTCATAACAAAGCCATCAGACTTTATTACATGTTTTCTGTCATCATGAATTTTCAACGTTTTGGAAATACCGATTATGCATATGCAAACCAAGGCTCTTTAACATCTCTGAGTATTGGAACTTCCCAAGATTACGTTTCGATAACTATAATCCCCGAAATAACCTACCCCATTTAACCATGAACACAAAAAATCCGCACCATCCCAGCCGCGTGCTCATCGTCTGCGCCCTGCTCTTCTCATTGGTTCACGCTGCGGAAGAATCCAACATCTCTATGGTTCCAACGGAAATGTTCACCCTCGCCGATAGCAACCTCGAAATCACTGTCTGGGCTACAAGCCCGATGTTACAAAACCCCACCAATATGGACTTCGACGCCGAAGGCCGTCTCTACGTTGCAGAAGGTGTCAATTATCGCGGCGCCAAAAGCAAACGCCCGGAAGGCGACCGCATCGTCATCCTTGAAGACACCGACAAAGATGGCAAAGCGGATACCATAGAGGTTTTCACTCAGGATACCAACCTCGAATCCCCTCTCGGCGTCACGGTTTTAGACAATCAGGTCATCGTTGCCCAACCACCCGATCTCATCGTTTACACCGATACCGACCGCGATCGAAAATTCGATCCCGCGGTCGACAAGCGCGAAGTTCTTCTAACAGGATTCAACGCCCGCCAACACGATCACTCACTGCACTCGGTCACCGTCGGTCCGGACGGACTCTGGAATTTCAACAACGGAAACTGCGGTGCGATCTTCACCGACAAATCAGGAAAAACTTTCCGCATCGGTAGCGGCTATTACAAAAGCGGCGGCGGCCATTGGTATGAAGATACCCGTTCTATCGCCGGAAAACCTAGCGATGACGGCAACATCTGGGTGGGAGGTTTCTCTGTAAGGATGAATCCCGATGGCACCCGCGCCCGTATCGTCGGCCACAACTACCGCAATTCCTACGAACAGGCACTCACCTCGTTCGGCGACATGTTTCAATCCGATAACGACGATCCACCGGCATGCCGCGTTGCGGAAATCATCGAAGGAGGCAACGCCGGCTTCTCTTCTGCCGACGGTCAACGCGCATGGAACGCCGACAAGCGCCCTGGCCAAGACATCCCCACCGCCGAGTGGCGCCAAGAAGACCCCGGCACCATGCCTTCGGGTGATGTCTACGGCGGCGGTTCGCCGACCGGTGTTGCTTACTATGAAAACGGTGCGCTCGGTCAAAAATGGCAAGGACTCCTTCTCGCCTGCGAAGCTGGCAAGAACGTGGTTTTCGGCTACCTCCCAGTTCCTGATGGCGCAGGTTTCAAATTAGAGCGCATTGATTTCCTAACTTCTAACAAGGAAGGGAAATTCGCAGGTTCAGACTTCCAAGGCGGCCGTCCTAACAACGACGTAAAAACTCTCTTCCGCCCCTCTGATGTTGCCGTTGGTCCTGATGGTGCGCTCTACGTCGCAGATTGGTTCGATCCACGTGTTGGTGGTCACGACACCAAAGACAACACAGGCTCTGGCACCATTTACCGTATCGCCCCGAAAGGTTTCAAACCTGTCATCCCCAAGATCGACCTCACGACAACAGCAAGCCAGATCCTCGCACTTAAAAGCCCAGCCGTGAACGTCCGCAACAGCGGTTTCACACGACTTAAAGCAACGGGAGAAAAAGCCGTCCCCGCCGTTGCTGTATTACTGAAAGATCCT
Source organism: Luteolibacter sp. (assembly GCA_044354135.1). Classification (GTDB taxonomy): domain Bacteria; phylum Verrucomicrobiota; class Verrucomicrobiia; order Verrucomicrobiales; family Akkermansiaceae; genus Luteolibacter. The sequence continues at coordinate 85,619 of JBILAN010000003.1, read as the reverse complement.
GACAAGCACATCGCCGCCCGTGCGGTCTGGCTGCTTGCCCAGATGGGTGAATCTGGGGAAAAAACCGTCACCAAACTCCTCGATTCCCCAGAGCCGCGCACTCGCCTCGTGGCCTGTCGCGCCCTTCGTGCTGCAGGCGGTGATGTTTTGAAACTCGCCAAAAAAATGGCAGCCGACCCCGCCCCCATGGTTCGCCGCGAGATTGCTCTTAGCCTGCGCGACATACCAGTCAACTCATCCCTTCCCCATCTCGTCACCATTGCCAAACAGTTCGATGGCAAAGACCGCGCCTACCTAGAGGCATTCGGTCTCGGCTGCACAGGTAAGGAGGCGGAGGTTTATGCAGCCCTCCGCAAGGAAATTACCGCCAAGCCAGATGCTTGGACGGATGCCTTTGCATGGCTCGCATGGCGTCTGCACCCACCTCAAGCCGTTGCCGACCAGAAGACACGAGCGCTTTCCAAGAATGTCAGTCCGGAACAATCCAAGCTCTCGCTCACAGCGCTCGGCTTCACCCCCAGCGCCGCCGCCGCCACTACCATGATTCAAATCTCTAGCACCGAAGGCTTCATCCACAAGGATCTCGCCAAGTGGTGGATCAACAACCGCAAAGGCAATCTCTGGAAAGCATATAACATCGACGAAATTCTCAAAACCATGGGACAAGATCCCGCCAGCGCAAAACTTGTCGCCGTGGAGATGCCCGCCGAACCCGCCAACGCAGCCAAGCTGCCTTCCACTGCAGAAATCCTGAAACTCAAGGGCGATGCCGAGCGAGGCAAGGCCGCCATCGCCGCCTGCTACATGTGCCACCGCATCGGCGATCAAGGCGTCGATTACGGCCCGGATCTAACAAGCTTCGGCAAGCAACAACCAACGGAAGTCATCATCCATGCCATCCTGAATCCATCCGCGGATATATCCCATGGTTACGAAGGCACCGTAATTAAAACCACCGATGGAATCATCATCACTGGCGTCCTCCTAGCCGATGGCGATCCGGTCATCATCAAATGCCTCGGCGGTCAAACTCAGACCATTGCCAAATCCCGCATCGCCAGCATCAAGCGCATGGAGAAATCACTCATGTATTCCCCGTCCCAACTTGGATTAAATGCCCAAGCCATCGCCGACATGACAACCTATCTCAAAAGCCTCTGAAATTTCAGCACTTTTGGAAATAGAGTTTATTGAGAGGCAATCCAGCGCCTTCACTCAGGATCGCTTCTTCAATCATTTCAAGAAGTGCTCTATCGGAAAACAGACGGGTATCTCCCATCAAAATACATGGAAATTCAAAATCAAGAATCGTCCCTACCCAGCCTTTGATCGGCCGACTCATGACAACATCAATATCTTCATCGGGTTCATGTTTCGTGATCCAGTCTATCATGTCCAAATAGGCGCGAGAGTGATATGTGGCACAACTCGTCATGCATCGTTTGGTGACAGGATCGATCGCGAAACCTCTGACTAGAATGCCATTTGACTCTCCCCTGCTTAGCATTTTGCCTTCGACAAAATTCACATTGGTCGCATTGCGCCATTCGCTTTCGATCTCCTTCCATCCGGAAGGTGTAATAGCAAGATCAACAAGTCTTTGGTATTCAGCTCTAATGTTATTCATGGATGCTAAGAATTTCCTTTTTCAACTACACGATAAATAGCCTGAAGTATTGGTCTATGGAAGAATAAAAAGTGGTGGAAAATTCGAAGAGCTGAAAGTCCTAAGGTCAAAGTTTGAAACTTGAAACTTGTCCGCTTTGACACTCTTTCCCTTACATGTTGTCCAAAAAAAACCTGCCCCGTTTTCAGGGCAGGCTTGGATTTTGAATGGATTTGAATCAGTATGAAATCCCTCAGACTTCCGGGCTATCAGTATCAACGAACTCATCTTCAGTGATGAAGCCATCGTCGCTGATGTCAGTCTCTTCGAACTTGCGTATGGTGTTGTCCATTTTGACCATTGGTGAAACGAGGTAGCCAAATTCAATTGGGTCGAGTTGACCGTCGCCGTCGAAATCAGCAAGCTCGAAGCGGGTAAGATCGGATTTCTCCTTCTTTTTCCCCTCTACGTAAGCGTCCCACTCAGCGAGAGAAACGAGTCCATCTGGAATTGACGCGCCGACGATAGGTACGCCGGTTACCAGATCCACAGCTGGCGCGCCCGTTACCGGATCAAGAACAACCTCGAAAGCACCGGAAGTATCGATAGGTATGAAGCGACTGCGGATTTCGACAAGCGGCGTGCCACGACCTTGGGTCTTGGCAAATTCAAAAATGGTGAGAAAACCATCGCCATCGTCCGCTTGGGCAAAAGCAATTTGATGCTTCAGTAGCTTGGGTTTTTTATCTTTTTTAACTTTTTCTACTTTTTCTTTTTTGTCTGCTTTCGGCGCCGCTTGGACAACTCCAGTAAATGCGATGAGGAGAACAGGCAGTAAACTAATGAGAGTTTTTAATTTCATATTTTATATTAACTGCATTTCGAAAACAGCTCAAATGAAGCAAATTTCAAGATACACAAATCATTCGATGATCATCACTGTGCAAACAACTGTCTATTGCGGCAGATATTGCAGTTCCGCACATTAACAGATTGCCTGCCGAATAAGGTGCTTTTGGCCCAAAAGCCTGCATTGAAATCGATGTATTTCATGTCGTAGTGACCGCGCACGATCCTCCAGGTATAGGAGTTGTGGCCGCAATTCGGACAGGTCAATGATCCCAGCCTGTCACTGGAATCCGAATGGGCTTCTCCAATTTTGAATCGGCATCATCAGAATGAAACTCGGGACGTGGCGGATCATGGGAGGGTTCATAGAAATAAAAAGTATTTTGGGTAGGGTAACTCTCAGACATCCGGGATCGCCGCTCCGCAGTAGCTGCTATAGCAAGAAGATGAATTCAAGAAGGAGAAATTGTAGACCGAGAAAATGATGGGATTTTCCGCGCCAACCTTATCTACCCTTCCTAGGTGGTGGCGGACGGAAATCGGAAATACCCATGATGCGCGGGAGACGGCGACCCGTTTCCTTGTAAACGAAGACCAACTGACGAGTCTTTGGATCGTGCATCCAGCGCGTTTCACAAATGGGAAACACCTCTTCTTTGCCCTTGATCAAATGCAATAAAATGACTGGGTAACTGTCCGCATCGTCGGCCGGGGCGTCCACCAACAAGCGTTCGTGCGGCGATGGAGGCGGCTATGAGGCGATTGACGAAGGAGGGTTTATTAGCCTCGCAAGGCTCAGGCAAACGTCGCCAGATCACAGTAACGGAGAGCGATGTGGTGCCGCGGGACTTCAGGGTACATTTCCTTTCTTACGAATCCATGAGCCCAGGCATACCTCAGGTCTTGGATCTCATGGCACAACTCCGAAAAGCGGGCTTTGCCGTGGAAGACGCGCCAAAATCCTTGCTAGAACTTGATATGGACGTGAATCGGATCGCTCGACTTGTTCAGCAAAACCCAGCCGATGCATGGATTATTGGCTCCGCATCCCGTGAGGTGCTTGAATGGTTTTCCCAACAACCCACACCCGCCTATGCTTATTTCGGGAATAAGGCGGATATTCCCATCGCGGGATGCGGTATCCGAAGAGACTTGCATGTATTGGTCCGAAACTTGGTCGAAATGGGGCATCGTCGGATCGTGTTATTAATCAGGGAGGAACACTTGAAACCGAAGCTCTCCTTTTTTGCGACTATGTTTCAGGAGGCGCTTGAAATAGTAGGAATCACCCCCGGTCCTTACAACCTGCCTGTTTGGGGCTATAAGCCCGAGGGATTGCGCCGCTGCTTAGACTCTCTTTATCAAATCACGCCCCCAACTGCCTTGATCACCACCGAAATTTCCATCCTACTGTCTATCCGCGACTATCAGGCGCAACGCGGGATCATGTCTCCCCGTGACGTTTCCTTGATCAATCTCGATCCGAGTCCCTTCTTTGCATGGTGCGATCCAATGGTTGCTCATTTCTCGTGGGATACGAAATCCCTCAATCGCCGGGTCGTGCGCTGGGCCAAAAATGTAGCCCTTGGTAAAGATGACCGACGTCAGATTTCCACCACGGCGAAGTTCATCAAAGGTGGCACGATCGGACCAGTGCCAAAGGCGAAATGAACCCGAATTACGACCCAGACCGTCGTGTTCCCAGATACAGCCGGAGCCGGTTCAGGAAGAGGTAAGAGATTTGGCTATAAAAACCAAAACACATATCAGCAAACAATGATCGTAAATGAGATCGAATCACCAGATCATAGCTTTACAGTGTTCATTGACGATTGATGATTTCCAATTGTTGATTTTTGAATGAAGAAGAAACTGACAACAGTATCGCTCATAAAGGCAAATCATAGCGTGACACCTACAGCAGCAGGAAGAAAGCGGGCATGGAGTGGCGAGTTTCCTCGGCGCCAGACACGATGCACCATCCAGGTCGTGGCGAGAAGTGGGGCACAGAGATTAATTCCAGGAATGACGAAGAGAATTGAGAGAGTTAAACCACCACGCAGCATCTCTTTGCGATGAGCTCGATAGAGAACCTTGGCTTCGGCCAAGGAAACATGGCGCACGGCCACCACTTGAAAATATTCACGGGAAAGCAAGAAGGAATTGAGTATCACGTAGACCACCACATTAAGCACTGGAATGAAATAGACTGGCAGCGCCAGCAGGTTCCAGCCTATACCGCGGATCAACACACGCACCGAGGAATGAATCTGCTCGCCTATCGGAACTCTGCGCGGGATGGGCGCAGAAGGATAGTAGCGTCTCTCTATCCGATCCGCAAGCGGTTCAAGAAATGCTCCGGTCATGGCGGTGACGATGAGAGGAAAGGTGAACCATCCGATTACAATTAGGAGAATCGATCCCAATCCGCCGAGCATCCATTCGTCCCAACGGGTTTTGGCAAACCATCCTTGCTGCAGCCAATCAAGACCACCGATCAGCCACCAAGCCAGGCAGGCAAACCCCGCAAAGACCAGCAAGGTCCCCACGAGACCTACCAACATAACCCACCAAGCAAAGGGTTCGCGCAGCACTCCGAAAGCGAGTCTTAAATCACTCAGTTCGCGTTTCACGGTCTCGGGTGCGGGTGGAAGCAGCATGATGAGTTGTTAGAAATCTGTTATTTTACTGTCAACTCCCCGTTCCCCACCTCAGGACGTTTCCTAACAATCGGCTCTAAGCCAGCGGCGATGGCTTGTGCACAGGCTTTCTCAGAGGCGCGTTTGAGTGCGGCGGTCATGCCGTTGATCCATTCTTCATAGCTTTGCTCTTTATCGGCATCCTCAGAAGATTGATTTTGGTATGGAACGGGATCTTCCATGAGATTTGGAGGTGATTGATGATTACTACTTTCCACCCTGAGTGGTGGTGTTTCTGAAGCATCGTATATCACCCATTTATCCACAATCCCAATGTAATCATTTTTAAAATAATCCCAACCACGGGCAAACCGACGATGTATGGTTTCAACGGGTATATTGTGGCCTCCAAAGGAAACGCGTTGCGCCACGCGATGGATGGCGTATTCCACGTTTGGAAGTTTTAGAAAACAAAGTTCAACGTTATAACCTTTGGCTTTCCAAGTAGGAATCATCCGCAGAAATGATCGCGACGAAAGCGTCGTTTCAAAGGCAAAGCTCTTACCGGAATCCGCCAGTTCGTTGATTCTTTGCAACATCAGACGCCCAGCAGTGACCGCCACATTTTCGGGTCGAAACGGGCTGATGCCAGCGGCAATCAAATCGGCATTGATGAATTCAGGACACGCAGCTTCGTTGGGTAAAAACTCTAACGCGAAAGTCGTTTTACCTGCTCCGTTTGGGCCAGCAATAATCAGAATTTTCTTCATATATTTATCTAGAAATCCTACAGAACAACCAAGATTCTAACATTCAAGCATAAGAACACGATGTATAAAACCAGCAGCAAACAGGTCATCATCGTTACCCACTTGGCGAGAGATCTGAATTTACCTATCAACTCGTAAATCGAAAGCCCGAAAAAAACCAATGCGGTGGATAAAATAAGATCTCCAAACGATAAAAACCCGACGACTGGATCTAGCCAAAATTGAAGATAACCAACCAATAAGCTAGTCACCATAATATAGATGTCCAATAACCTAATAACTGCAGCGTAAACCACGACACTAATAAACAGGGGAGAAAAAACCCACCCTGAACTTTGGGTTTCATCCTCTAGATTTATCATTGGATTGAATGGTCGAAGTCTTTATGACTTCTCGTATCAGTTAACCTGAAACTTCTTCACCTATCAACCCCCAATCAAATCTTTAACCGCATCTTTCTCTTCTTTCAGCTCGTTGATGGTCGCATCGATCTTACCTTGGGAAAACTCGCTGACAGGAACGCCTTGAACTACTTCCCAGCTGCCGTCGGCTTTGGTGCGGATTGGCATGGAGGCCATCAGGCCTTTTTCAATGCCGTATGAACCATCGGAGCAGATTGCGACGGAATGCCAGTCGCCTTCCGGAGTCGGGGTGATCAAACTTCTCACGGTATCCATCGCCGCATTTGCAGCGGATGCTGCGGAAGATGCGCCACGTGCCGCGATGATTGCTGCGCCGCGTTGTTGAACAGTTTTAATAAACTCGCCTTCTAACCATGCACGATCTGTGATGACTTCTGTGATGAGTTTACCTTTGATTTTTGCGTTGGTGAAATCTGGGTATTGGGTCGCGGAATGATTTCCCCAGATGCAGAGATTGGTCACATCTGAGCAATGCACTCCAGCCTTCATGGCAAGCTGGCTCTTGGCACGGTTTTCATCCAAACGTGTCATCGCAAAGAAACGATCATTCGGAATACCAGCGGCGTTGTTCATCGCGATCAAGGCATTGGTGTTGCATGGATTACCCACGACTAGCACGCGAACATCTTTCGCTGCCGAACGGGCGATCGCTTGGCCTTGGCCGGTGAAAATCTTGCCGTTGATGCCAAGCAAATCCGCACGCTCCATCCCTGCTTTACGCGGCACTGAACCAATCAACAACGCCCAGTTTGCGCCTTTGAAACCTTCGTCCAAATCGGTGGTCGCAACAACTTCTTTCAACAAAGGGAAAGCACAATCATCTAACTCCATCACCACACCTTTCAGCGCGGGCAAACCTGGCTCGATCTCGATCAAACGGAGATTTACTGGCTGATCTTCACCGAAGACAAATCCAGATGCGATGCGGAAAAGAATCGCATAACCAATTTGGCCTGCGGCTCCTGTGATGGAAACGGTGATAGGTGCTTTCATAAGGTAAATTTAATAGGCGGCGATGCTATGTCGCTACAGTTTCGGCTGGCTAGTCCAATATGTGAATCCTGAACAAAATTTTCATCAGGTCTGCCCTCACTCCACCACCCTAACATTCTCCCCTGTGAGCCACATTTGTATCACGTGTGGATCGGCAGTGAAGAGCCCCAGCATTCTCCATTTGGACCATCTGATCGCTAATGCCTGATCTCGGGATTCTTCCACCACCCCAGCTTTATCAATTCCGGAAGAATGCAGAAACTTCATATCACCATTTTTCTCTACCAACAAAAACCCCACATGAGTATCTAAACCCATCAAATAAATTGCGGGTTCCTTCGCCTCCAGCCAATCGGCGTAGGTATCGTATTTCTCCCCGACCTTTAACTGGCAGTTTTCCGTATCGGTAAAAGTTCGTAAAATATTCGCCGAAGGCTGCTGGGCGAGCTTGTATCGATTCACTTTGAAACCCGCATCGCGGATTAGGGTGGAAACATAATATCCGCAGGCAATTTTTCCTTCCCCAGGGCGCTCCGCCACACCATTGAAATCATAATCCGTCCCTCGCCAACAACGCATCATCTCCGGTAGGATCATTTCCAAAATCACCCGCGCATCATTCTCAACTTTCGCTTTCTGCTCTGGGCTCAGCGCCTTCTTATATTCCTTTACCAGATTCGCCCGCCAGTCACTCAGCTCAGACTCCAAAACCTCATAACGCTTCAAATCCGGCACTGGCTTTTCCTTCACGGTGGTCAAAGCACTGAAATAACCCAGATGCTCCGCCTCGCGCCATAGCCACCACCCCCCTATTCCTAGCACAAGGAGTAAAATCACTCCCAGTATCCATTTAAAACCTCGCTTCACCCGCCTATCCTCCACAAAAAAACGGATCACTACAACCCTTGAACCTTAAATCCGCAGCCTTAACAGCGGATTTAAGAATCGACAGGTAAAGAACATCTTGCCAAACGCTGAATCATACCTACTTTGCCGCCCGAGCAGGAGTCACCTTATCTCCGATGTCTACATCCGGCACCCTATTTCTCCAATCATTCGTTTTTCCCAGTGAAACTCGAATTTTGAGGGCTTGCCAGGAAATCCGGGACCTCCTTGCTTACGGATGGCGGCGCAGATTGCCCGCGATCGATCCTATCAAGTCCTCTTCCGCAATGGTTGCGGAGGCTTGTCCCAGCAACAAAAAGCTGGCGATTGATCGCACAACAATTGCGCGCAGGTCCGTTCCTGCAATGCCGGGGATATAAACCACCCGACGCGCCGGGCCGTCCGTAAAACACTGACCCATGCGAAAACATGTCAACTGATACAAACAACTCCCCAAAACAGGGATCAAGCCGTCGCCGCCGCTCACGCGGAGGGCAAAACCGTAGTAACAATAACTCAAACCGTGGCAACAACGATGGACGCCAGTCCAGCGGTGGAAACCGCTCCAGCCACAAAGGCTCGGGCCAATCCCAACAGCGCCGCGCGATGCCAACTCCCAAGAAGACCTTGAGTTTCTGGCAGAAAATCCTCAAAGCTATTGGCTTATTTAAAGAGCCAGTTCGGCCACCCCGTCCGGAACGTCGTCCAAGCCTTACCGATACCAAACAAAAGCAAGAACCACGCCGCAGTAAAACCCGCGACGCACGAACCGAGCATGGAAATAACAACGAATCCCGCGATAACTCCGAAAACAAAAGAGAACCTCGTGAGCGTGCAAATAAAAATTCCAATCGCTCCCGTGGAGGTGACCCATCAACCGTCGAGAACCGCCGCGTTTATGTTGGAAATCTCTCTTACGATACCACAGAGAGCGATCTAGAGGAGCTCTTCAAGGGTGTCGGGGCCGTCCGCCGCGTGGAAATCGTTTACAATCGCAGCACCCATCGCTCCAAAGGCTATGGTTTCATCGAAATGCTCGATATCGACGAAGCCAAACGCACGGTCGAAGTCCTTCATGATCAATTCTTCATGGGACGTAAAATCACCGTCTCCGGAGCGAAATCGAAAGATTACGATGATGCCGAGAAAGAAGAGGGTGGAAACTCAGCTGCTGTAGAAACCATCCCTCAACTTGCACCGATCAACCCACAGAAAGAAGAAGTGCTCAACTTGATCAACGAACCCGTCACCCATGCAAGCGCCGAGGTTTCGAACCCAGAAGTTCCTACCGAGGAATTCCATTCAGAAGCAACTGTTGCTGAAGCGGAAAAAGAAGAAGAAGAAGCGAAAGCTTAATCTCAAACGTTTAACCCAAGAGGCTCTCCGCAAGGGGAGCCTCTTTTTTTATCCTGAAAAATTCCATGTCACTCTATCGTGGCTGGGGATTCTAGCCCCAGGCCGTTGTTGGGGAATCCTGCCCCAACAATCCATTTGCACCACTAACATTATAGAAGCGTTCCAACACTCATTCGATTTTTTAGAAATCGCCACTTGCGATGTGGCAACTACCTTTTAAGTTCAAAATTATGGCAGCAAGCACCCTGACCTCACCACCCGACTACCTTTCACCCGAAATTCTTCTTCACCCCGAGAAACGCCAGTTTCCGGAGTTCGATGTCGTACGGTTGCTCCACACCGTTTTTGAGCCGACCCAAAACTGCAAGGTCTGCATCCTGATCGACTTCGATGAGCCCGAGGCACTGATCAAAGATTTCCATTTCCTCTCCCAAACAGGATTTCCAGTTCAGAAAAACGCATACAAGCATTTCTACACCTCGCTCCAAGAATACGCGATGGACAAGCTCGGTATGTCGGGAGGTGAAATGTTCGCTTACCGCTGCACCAAAGGCTCCAACCTCGATCTTGCCGATGACGTCTGGGATACGCATGGTAAACTCCTCTCGCTCGATAAGGACATCTATCCCAACTACGATCTCATCCTCTGCATCTCGACCTTTTCCGCAACCGCTCCTCTAACCGCAAAAGCCAAAGAATACGGTTTCCGTGGCGCAACCCTCCACGGCCTTAACGATGTGATCCTGAACTCCGGCCTCGCCGTCGATTACCGCGAAGTCTCCCGCGACGCAGAAAAAATGCGCATCGCACTGACCAAGGCGGATTCAATCGAAATCGATTTCACCCTCGAAGACGGACGCGTGCTAACCGCGACTCTCGAGCTTGATCAACAGGAAGCCCAAAAATCTCACGGTCTCTGCCTTGGAGAAAAGCCAGACATCGCGAACCTACCTGCTGGCGAAGTCTATTTCGTTCCAACCAATGCGAATGGTCAGTTCCCGATGAAATACGAAGACGGTACGCTCGGGGTGTTAGATGTGAAAGATCGAAACATTTATCGCTCCACCTTGATTGAGGGCAACCAAACAACCATCGAAGCCCATAATCGCCGCCTTTCAGAAGATCCGATGACCGGCACACTCGGTGAACTCGGTTTCGGCACCCAAGTCCTTCCCGTGTCCTACGCAGACATCCAAGATGAAAAAGTGCTCGGCACCTGTCACCTTGCCACTGGACGCGATGACCATCTCGGCGGCGATATCCTACCTAACATGTTCAAGAAACATGAGAACGCCACCCACGACGACATCCTGTTCTCCCCACATAAAACGCCAAACTTTAACGTCAGCCAAGTACGCATGAATCGCGGTGGCAACCAAGAAATCCTCATCGAAAACTTCCGTCCTGCCAAATACCTGATGGACGCGCTAACGCACTAAAACTTTAAACCCTAAACTCTAAACTCTAATTCATAAAACCATCAGCACTCGATTGATCCATTGCGCTTCAAACTCTTGATTGAGATTTAAAGTTTAGAGTTTAGAGTTTTTATCAGCATATGCGCGAAACCCTTATCGTCATCGGCATCTTTGTCTTGGCAATGGCATTGCGTACTTCGCGCAACAACCTATCGCGCAAACTTGGGGCATTAACGTTTCTGTTTGCGAGCTTCTGTTTTTTCTATTTCATCAGCGGAATTGTCTTGGCCGGAATCGCCGGCGCATGCTTGTGGTTCTTCTTGCCATGGATCGAACTTCTCACCCATGTGCGCAGCTTGCGCATGCCATTGGATAACCGTCTGCATCACAAGCAGCTCCCAAACCCATCATTTTTTCCAAATGCTGTCGAAGCCGCAGCTGGCATGGAAGAAGCTGGCTTCGAGCACGTATCCGATTGTGGCTGGAATTGGTCCGGCATGCATCAACACTTCCGCTTATTTTGGAATCCTGAAGAACGAGCGATAGCAACCGTTTGCTTATGCGAACAAGAGGAAGCCGCTTTCGCATTTATCTCCATCAGCTCCATAGATATAAACGGCAAGACTTGGAGAACCACCAATTTCCCCTTCGCTCCCACCCTTCGTTGTTGCGAGAAATTGAAATGGAATCACGTTCCTTGCGAAAAATCCTGCTTTCACCAGATCCTCAAGGATCATCGAAATTTCCTAGGTAAAATGAAGCTCAATACGGATCATCTTCTCATTCCGGATCCGGAATTAATAGAGGAAAGCATCGAGAACGAGATGCGGCAGCAAATCAATCACAACCTCAAAGCCGGCATCATCCAACTCACCGGAGACGGAAACTTCCAATACTCCAAACGCGGTCTGATCTATCTCTGGTATCAATTTATTAAAGACATGATCCGCCTTTGCTGAATGTATGCGAAGACCGCTTCTTCCTACCATCAAGATTTCACACCATAAAAAAGCGCAATCGATTGATACGATTGCGCTTTGAAAAATTCAGATACACTTATTTCGCCTCAGATTTCTTTGCGTAACCTTCGGCGACATTGCCTTTCTCATCGAACTTGCCGCATGCCCAGAGCAGACCACGAGTCACAAGATCCAGATAACGAGCATCACCGACCGTATCGTTGTTGTGACCTATCGTGGTACCGAAAACGCGGGTCTTTTTCGCTCCATAGAGATTTGTCCATACGACAACCGTTTCCTGATTGCCCTGTTTGCCTTTAGCGAGAACGTGCGCTCCCTCGTGTATAGCGATGTTGTTGTAAAGTTCCTCATTGATGGTAGTCCAATCGGCGAGCGTCTTGGTAATAGGGTGCTCCTTGTCAACGAAAGCGATATCGATGGGCTTCTGCGGACCATGTCCTGTACTCTGTAGACCGAGAAACTCAAACCACTTGCCGTTTTCTGCCGTGGGTTCGACCTTCTGTTTGAAATCGCCAAAACGATAACTATGCATCGCGCAGTGCAGGTTTACAGCAGGAATGCCGTCGACGTGAGGCTTGAGGACACCGGCAATGACAACTGGGTCGGTAATACCTGCGGCGCATTCGTCATGGATCACCACGTCGAAGCCAACGGCATATTCAGGATTACCGAGGATTGGAAGAGCTGGTTTGGTGGTTTTGTCGTCCACGTGAATTTGCACTACCTCGGCGTGGATGCGTTCCTCAATGCCCTTCTTGAGCAGTTCGGTCTGGGTCTTATAGTCATGACAGCAACCTCCGGTGATCAGCATGACTTTCAGCGGCTTGGTTTCGGCGGAAACGCTCTGGACGAATGCGAAGCCAGCCAAGACCAACGCTACAATATTCATTTTGGTTTTCATAGGATTTGGTATGAGAATGGTTTACTGATCTTTTTAAACGGGAGCAACCTCGGATATATTTCAGTTAAACGGGTCATTTGATGAACTTGCTTTGCTCCTCTGTGGAGGTGTATTTCCGTTCATAAGCAGGGAACAGCCAAATGTGCGGCTTTGCAAGCATTAGCCCACTGTTATCGGCTTGTTTTGTTTATTCTTTATCGAGATCGAATTCTATAATCTGCTTTATGCTGAATGCTTGGACGTTCTCTTTTAGGCATCCCTTTCAATCACTTAAGTATTCAGTCATCACTTATCCAATATCCCTTTCAATAAATCTCCTGCACCCTTAATAAGTTCTCCTCCTTTATCAATCACTTCACTTCCCTTTTCGATAATCTTAGTCGGGCTTTCACCCAAAACATTTTTGGTGAATTTAAATACTTTCTCACCCGTTTCCGGAAGCAACTCAAACATACGTGCGCCAGCGGCTTCGGTTAAGCGATCAGTAAGATCTTCTTTCGGATCGGAGAGCGTTCCGGTTACGCGAATGGGTGCCCAAAGCAATCCAAATCTACCAGGCTTAAACACATGCGTCTCCGCACCTGGGATTTTAGATAACGTACCTGGAACCAGTCCAAGTTGGAAACTCCCATCGATATTTTCTCCCTTGATCGATATGCGCCCTTCCAAACGAATCAACCCCTCGCTTCCTAATACTAGGTCGGTGAGCAAAATTTCATCTTTTGTATATCGCCACTTGGTTTGAGCATCACTAAGTTGTAACGTACGAAATCGACGGGTATCCGCATATGCTGCCAATGCGTCTAACACAGGAAGTCCGGTCAATGTGCCATTGGTGATTTTCAATTCTCCAGAGACCACTTGAGAGTCGCTCGTTTTGTTATATTTAAATGTCGAAGTTAAATCACCAGAGAGTTTTTGAGCCCAGTTTTCATTGAGCACTTCGTTGCAACGCACACCCTCAATATTTCCGTCATAAGCATGGGTTTTGAGTGCGAAATTTGATTCGCCAAAAGCATAGATTCTACCTTCTTTCCATGCAGACAATTCAGCTTTTTTAAGAAACGCACTACCATCACGATAGGCCGCCTCGGCGCTTTCTATGCGCAGCTCCGGAACTAACGAAATCGGCACTGAAATTTTACCGCCAACAATGTCAGCTTTATAAGCATTCTTGCCTTTTTCCGGAGTCACCAACACACTCATTCCTTTAGCAGATGCCAAACCTTGCTTGGTGATGAGTTGCAAACCGAAGTCACCAATTTCCAACGATTCCAATTCCACCTCTTTCGGGACCCAACCCGGTTCTTTTTTAGTGACCTTTTTCTCTGGAAGAACAGGAAGAGGTGGGGCCACCGCTACCGTCTTCTCTGGTGATACCATGTTCAAACTCAGTTGAATCCGATTGATCCGGGTGGACTTCACTTCCCAAACTCCTCTTCCAACACCGCCAAAACCCACTTCTGTGGCTATGCGCTCCGCCAGCACAGCGCTGACCAAACCTTTGCCAGTCGCCTCGAAACGTTCCGTCTTAACCGCCATACCATCCCATGAGAACCGCGAGAAACTTCCATCCACTTTAGCCGCTTTACTAATCTGAGCCGAGAGGAATTTACGAAATCCATCACTATGAAGATACGAACGCAAACCGAGATATCCCCCACCTACCGCAATCAAAAGCAACGCTCCAAAAACAATCAAAACCTTTCCAAGCCACGGGTTCTTGCCCGCTCCTTTCTTTCTTCTCGCACGCCTGCTCATCCATGAAAAACTAGCGTTATACCCGCATACTGCAAGAAGGGAAGATAAGCAATTTACGATGGATTTCTGAAACTCGGACGAACCGGAACCCCGTGCTTCGCAAAATGTTTCTTGGCCTCACCCACGGTGTGCATCCCGAAGTGGAAAATCGACGCGGCCAGAACAGCATCCGCCTTACCTTTTTCCAGCACTTCAACCATGTGATCCAAGTTTCCCGCGCCGCCTGAAGCAATGACCGGAATCCCGATCGCAGATGAAATCGCTGCTGTCAGCTCACAATCGTAACCTGCTTGGGTGCCATCCGCATCCATCGAGGTCAGTAAAATCTCCCCCGCCCCACGCCGCCAAACTTCTTTGGCCCACTCCACCGCATCCAGTCCCACTGGCGTTCTTCCACCGTGAGTGTAAACCCCCCATTTTCCCGGACCCTCGCGCTTCGCATCAATCGCTACGACGATGCATTGGTTACCAAATGCTTTCGCTCCCTGATCGACCAGACTCGGATTTGTCACCGCTGAAGTATTGATCCCGACTTTATCCGCCCCAGCCTGCAACATCGTATGCATGTTTTCCACCGAGCGAATTCCACCACCCACAGTCAACGGAATAAAACATTTCTCCGCCGTACGCCTAACAACATCGACCATGGTTTCCCTTGCATCGGATGATGCGGTGATATCCAAGAAAACCAACTCGTCCGCCTCTTGTTGATTGTAAGCAATCGCACATTCAACTGGATCGCCAGCATCGATCAGATCGACGAAATTTACCCCCTTGACCACACGGCCATTGGTGACGTCGAGACAGGGAATGATGCGTTTGGCTAACACTGTGTTGGGTAAATGCTGAAATACTAAAAAGCTGAAATACTGAAAGCAGAATGAGCGTTAGCGAATCGTCATAGAATGCAACGCCTAATGGCTTGGACGGAGTCAAAAGCTAAAACCTTAAATAAAAAAACGACGTCGTTTAGGACATCGTTTTTTTTGAGAGGAACGAAAGAATTTCGTTCTGTGGCTTAGCCAACCTTTGGCTTGCCGACGCGGCGGACCGCTCCGAAACGCTTCTGGAACTTGTCGATGCGACCTTCGGTATCTACGAATTGTTTCTGTCCAGTGAAGAACGGATGGGAATCGGAGGTGATACCAACGGAGATCACGGAGTACTCGACGCCGTCGATGACTTCTTTTTTGTCGGAAGTCTTGGTTGAACTGGTGATGAAGCGTGCGCCAGTGGTCATATCAACGAAGACGACTGGATTGTATTTTGGATGAAGATCCTTTTTCATAGAAGATTGTGGTTATCCGCACATACCAACGCGCGGGGCGGCAAAACTGCCGAAAAACCATAAGGTGTCAAGATTTTAGCAGCTGGTTTCAGTATAAAGTGAAAAACTGCCCCTCTAATCCTATCAAAGCTCAAACAACATGGTCTGATCATCCTGTTTTTTAGGCTTAGCCTTGGACGCTTTCGCTGGCTTGGGAGCTTCTACGACTTCTGGAGCCACGGTCACTTCAGGGGTTGGGACTACCTCAGGAGCTAGGGTTGATTCAGGAACATCGGCTTTAGCCATAGCTATTTCAGGCGCTACGGTTTTGTCAGGTAGATCGGTCTGATCCGTCGGATTTGACTGATCTGTTCGATCTGTCATTTGAGAAACCCCACCCCCAGCCAGACCTCGCACCCCAAACTGAATCCACTGCTCAGCCTGAACTGCCGGCTCAAGATCCGAGCGAAGGTTGATCAATGACTGGCCCAAGCCCACCTCGAAAAAGGCCCATGCCACATCAAGATCACCAGCCCCCATGTTCGGAACCGCACCAGCGAGAGCTTTGAGATAGAGCCTCCCCACTTCTTTTCGCCCATCTGCCAATGCTGGTGAGATCAGCCCACTCGGAAAAACCATCACTCGTCCCGCCAATTTCAGGAAAAACGCCAGATCCATCTCAGCCCTGCCCGCAGCAATTAAAACCGAGTTCACGTAAGCACTGACGATTTCTTTCGTCCCAGCAGCTTGTTTTTGAGCCGCTTCGAGAGCCTCGATCCGCGCCGCATCGACCACATCCATGACGTGTGACATCACCACATCCATCAGCGCTTCACGGCTTCCAAAGTGATAATTTACAGCTGCAACGTTCGCTTTAATCGCTCCAGTGATATCGCGTACCGATACCAGATCGAACCCTTTCTCCACCACCAGACGCTCAGTTGCATCCAATAAACTTCTCTTCGGGCCAGACTCAGGAACTTTCGTTATGCGCATGCTATTGAAACAATCGTTCCAAGCGCAATTGTCAATCCCGTAGCTTTCAACGACGGCAAGAGTTTCAAGAAAACAGAGTTTCAACTGCGCAAAATCAGGAATTTCAGTAAGTGGAGAAGAAAATTTAACCACGAAAAACACCAAAAACACGAAATGAATAGTGGCAGGTGATTAAAGAAATGGCTGAGAGAGGGATATACCTCACATTCTGATACTTTCGTGGCCTTCGTGCTTTTCGTGGTTAAAATCTATATTCTTTTGAGGATTTTAAATTTCCCCGATTTTCCCTGTTGTAACCTAGCACACGATACCTTTCTCTCCTGCCCATCCTAATCACCCATCTCTCTTCCTTGGAGTTTAGAGTTTAAACCTTAAAGTTTCACCCATATGCCCGGCCTCATCATCGCTCCTCGCGCCAGAATTTTTCACGGTCACGAGTGGATCTACGCTTCTGAAATCAAAAAATCTTTTGGTAATCCACAACCCGGAGACGTGATCACGTTGAAAGATTTCCGCGACCGCCCTCTCGGAACGGCGATTTACAATCCCGCTTCCCAGATCGTTGCGCGCCGTTTCTCACGTCGACGCCAGGACCTCGATGCCGACTTTTTCATCCGCCGCATCCGCCAAGCGCTCAATCTCCGCATCGAAACACCCGACCTCGATGAAACCCTTTGCCGCGTCGTATGGTCGGAGTCCGACGGCATCCCCGGCCTTATCGTCGATCGATATGGCGATCATCTGGCTGTCCAAACCCTCACCCTCGCCATGGATCTGCGCAAAGATCTGATCCGCGATGCGTTGATCGAAGTCCTCGCGCCAAAATCCATCACCCTCCGCAACGATTCGTCCTCGCGCAAAGCCGAGGGCATGGAGCCGTGCATCGAACTCATGTATGGCGAAAATCCCGGCCCGTTCATGGTTCATGCCAACGGACTGGATTTCGAAATCGATCTGGTCGATGGACAGAAAACCGGCCTCTACCTCGATCAGCTCCAAGCCCACATCGAAGTCGCCAAATATTCCAAAGGCCTCCGCGTCCTCGATTGCTTCACCAACCAAGGCGGCTTCGCTCTCGCCTGTGCCAAAGCAGGTGCCGCCAAAGTCACCGCAGTGGATATCTCCGCCTCCGCCTGCGCAGCCGCTCGCAAAAACTCCGAGCTCAATCACCTTTCCATCGATGTCATCGAAGCCAATGTCTTCGATTTCCTGAAATCCGCCCAACCCGAATACGACCTCATCATTCTCGATCCACCGAGTTTCACGAAAAACAAAAAGACCCTGATGGATGCGATGCGGGGTTATAAAGAAATCCACCTCCGTGCGCTGAAACTGTTAGATAAAGGAGGACTTCTCTCCACCTTTTGCTGTTCCCACCACGCTTCACGCGAATTATTCCTGGAAAACCTCGCCGATGCCTCAGTCGATGCGAAAAAATCCCTTCGCCTCATCGCCGAGCACACCCAACGCGCCGATCACCCCGTGCTGATTTCCCTCCCGGAAACCTCCTACTTGAAAGGCTTCACCTCACAAGTCATAGCAACGAGATAATTAACACTTATACTTGCCAATTATACTTTGTTTGATATATTTCTCTCATGTCACAATTGACCATTTATCTGGATTCCGAGACCCAGCGAAAACTCACGCTCGCGGCGAAGCGTGAGTCGATTTCTCTCTCAAGCTGGGCGCGAAAACATTTGGCCAAAGCCGCTGATATTTCCGAATCGACGGCATGGGATCATATCTCACTTTTCTCAGGTGCCGCAGGAAACGATTTCGAGCCACCCGCCCGTGAAACAGCGCATCGCTCTGTTCCCGAACTCTAAATATCTTAACCGTGTATTGCCTCGACACCAACATTTGGTCTTATCTCCTGCGTCAACCCAACGCCGCACTGATAGAAAATTTAAAATCCCACACTTCATCCGAAATTTGTCTGACAGAGCTGATTCGTGCAGAACTGCTTTTTGGTGCGAAACGCAGCAACAGAGCCAAAGAACTCACATCAAAAATCAACGAACTACTCGCCCCATTCAGTTACCTACCCTTCGATTCTGAAACTGCCGTTCATTATGCAGAAATTCGATTTCTGTTAGAAAAGAAAGGCATACCCATCAGCCCGAACGACGTAATTATCGCCGCAACAGCCCGCGCGGCAGGAGCAACTTTAGTCACAGCAAACATTCGAGAGTTCGCACGCGTGCCAGATCTTCACTGTGAAGATTGGACAGTAGCCTGATCACTGACTAAACCTCGTTCCGCTTTCAGCATTTACCCACAAATGGACTACACCCAACTCATCGCCAAACGCAAAGATCGCTTCCGTGAACTCGAAGAAGCGATCGGCGATCCGAATCTTTTCGACGATCCGAAACGCGCCACCGAAATCCTTCGCGAACATCGCAAGCTTAAGCAAACCCTGAAGCTTTGGGATGATTTGCAGAACACCGAAGCCCAGCTCGCCGATAACCAGGAGCTCGCCCGTTCCGATGACAAGGAACTCTCCGCCATGGCCGCAGAGGAAATCCCGGAACTTGAAAAAGCTCTCGTGAAACTCCGCGAGGACATTCAATACGCCCTCTTGCCCGCAGATCCCAATGAGGATCGCGATGCCTTGGTCGAAATCCGCGCCGGTGCCGGTGGCGACGAAGCCTCGCTCTTTGCCGGTGAAATCATGCGTGCCTATCAGCGCTATGCCGACTCCAAGGGCTGGAAAACCGAGCACCTGGAATCCTCCCCTTCCGAGGTCGGAGGCTTCAAAGAAGTCATTCTCAAAATTACGGGTGATGAAGTATTTCGTTTTATGAAATACGAATCCGGCGTCCACCGCGTCCAACGCGTCCCCGCCACTGAGACTCAAGGTCGCATCCACACCTCCACCATCACGGTTGCTGTTTTACCAGAAGCGGAAGAGGTCGATGTCGAAATGAAACAAGAAGACCTCCGCATCGAAGTCTGCCGTTCCGGTGGTGCGGGCGGGCAACACGTCAACACCACCGATTCTGCGGTGCAAATTTTCCACATCCCCACCGGCCTCTATGTACGTTGCGAACACGGTCGATCCCAAATCAAAAACCGCGAGATGGCTTTGGAAATCATGCGCACTCGCCTCTACGAGAAAAAGCTCCACGAGCAACAAGCTGCGTATTCTGAAAACCGCCGTTCTCTCATCGGTTCTGGAGATCGTTCAGAAAAAATTCGCACCTACAATTTTCCGCAATCCCGCTGCACCGACCACCGCATCGGTTTCACCTCGCACAACCTTGACGCCATCATGGCCGGCGCCTTCCACGAAGTCACCGCCGAGCTCATGAAATCCGAAATGGCCGAGCGCCTCGCCGAAGCTGGGATGTAACTGGAGAGCCGGTCTCCGACCGGCTTCCATTAATTTTAAATCGCAGAAGATTTCCTAAACAAACCCCAGCTGGCTGAAAGCACGGCTCTCCAACATGCTCACCCCCACCGAACAAGACGTCATGAAAGCCTGCGGCGAATCCGGTATCCGTGCCATGGTTGCCGCTTTCTACCAACGCGTCCGCACCGACGATCTCATCGGTCCGATGTATCCTGACGATGACTGGGAGGGCTCCGAAGAACGCCTCGCGGATTTCATGTTGTTCCGCCTCGGTCATTCTAACACCTACATGGAAAAACGCGGCCACCCGCGTTTGCGCATGCGTCACATCACTTTCCGCATCGGCATCCCCGAGCGCGATCGCTGGCTCAAACTCATGGGCGAAGCCATGGACGAAACTCAAGTTCCTCCCTTCGCCCGCGCCTTCCTCGATCCCTTCTTCGCCCAAGTCGCCGACTTCATGCGCAATCAAGCTGAGTAATACCGGAGAGCCGAGCTTTCAGCCGGCTTTTTCCATGACCCCAGCCAAATTCTAACCTCTCCTCCGCGTTCCCTCTGTGACCTCTGTGTCTTTGACTCCATTTCATTTCATCCAAGCCAAATGACTGCGTATAAATAAAATCGCTATCGCTCATACTGCTTTGCGGTAAAAATTCTTACTTCTTAGTATTCAACCCATAAACCTTCTCCGAGTTCTCACGGTAAATTTTCCTCCGAACTTCATCCGGCAAATCCAATCCCTCCAGAAACGTGTAGTGCTGATTCATTTGTTTGTCTTTACCTCCAAAAGACCACCAACCCTCATCCGTCGCCCAAAGAATTTTATCCTGATTCCGTATCAGAAACTCGCGCGCATACGCCCGATCGCGATTGAGCACATCAATCACAACCCGCCCTGACATATCGGCATACAAATTCGGATGTTCCTGTAGCTGGCGGTCGCACGCTCCATTCCCCAACTGCCGCCACCAATACGCATGTGCCACCAGATTGCACTTGGGATATTTTTTCAAAACCTTATCCACCCGCTCCATTCCTGGCTCGACCATGTTTTTGTTTTGATCGATGTGAAACATGACAGGAATGCCGACTGTCTCGCACGCTTCATAAAGCATCAGATTCTTTGGATCGTCGAACATCAGTCCTACCCCGTAATGTTCTCCAAAAGCAATCGCACCATCGGCAACCTCACGTTTCAAAATCGCAACCGCTTCTTCAGCAGTTTTGACATCTCCGGCATTGATGATGCACATACGATCGATCTTTCCTTTGTATGGAAGGAAATTTTCTAACATAATCTGGTATTCCTCCTCATTCTGCGGATGCGAGCCTTTGTGCATCAGCGGACTCACGATGCAGCGTTCCACATTCCGCTCATCCATCCAGTTTGCCACCGCACGCAAACCAAGCGGAGTCACTGACATCGCATGCACATGTGGATCGATAAATTTAAGATCGGTCGGTGGCTTGGGGGTGACTTTGTCGTAAACCACCCGCAGTTCTTTCATCTTATCCACGTAGCTCTCACCTAATAATTCCGTGCTTCCTGCACTGGTAAACACAGCCACGTGAATGCTCTCTGGGATTTTTACGAACTGCACCTGAGCCACCTGCGATCCTTCAACCATGCCGATGATAAATGGAAGATTAGGATCGCCGATATGGCTGCGAAGCTCACCAATGAATGATTTCATTTTATCAACATCTCCCTCAATCACCTCATTTCCATGCAACCACAACACACCTTTGAAATCCCCACCCTGAATCGCGTGTTTCGCCAGTTGTCGCATTTCACGGGTCTCAGGCAAATTCCTGTCCATCCATGCTTCTATCTTGGCATTCTCTCGCTTGCTTGTGACCAATCCGATTTTTAGCGATTTGTTTTTACCCAGAAGTTTTCTGACAAAAAAATGCTCGGGATCATTTCCATCCTCCATAGGCACCCATTCCTTGTTTTCATTCAACCTTACACAGCGATCGATGAACTTGGCCTCCTTCGGCTCCGTTGAACTTTCAGCCGCTTTGCCCTCACCGATCACGAGGTAGATGTTCATTTTCTCATCAATCGACGGACTCACCTCAACTTCCTGAACCTTCTGAACTGACTCACTCTTTCCAACTGTCGCCTTCTTTTCTTCAGCCGGTGGTCGATTAAAAAATAAAATCGCCAACCCAATCAGGCAGACGACAGGAATTAAAATACGTAGTTGTTTCATGTTCTAGGTTTTCGTGTATTTCAGGGTGAAAATAATATTCCCCTCTTCGTCTTTCGCGGTATCGACCGCATGCAGAACACCGTCTTTTTTGAGCTCAGCCTTGGTCTCACAAGTCCTGCCATCTTCAAAAGTCGTTTTCAATTGGTAATGATTTTCATCCTTCACGGTTAACTCGCAGAAAAACTTATTGCCGACCGGAAATTCAGCTGTTGCACGGAAAACTCCGTCTTCGCCTTTTATCCAGACCAACTCCTCTTTCACATGATGCTCTTCCGGCATGTAGAGATACTCAAATTTCTCAGTAAACGACCTGCCATCGGCCGAGATCTCTCCGGATGCCTTGCCCGTGAATGCGCCAACCACCTTACCATTCGCAGATCGCGTTTCGCCCACGATTTTGCGCTCCACAGAGAGAAATTTGAAATACCAACCATCAAAATCCCCCGCCAGCACAGGCAGCGACATGCAAAACAGGGAAATCATCAACAGCAGCTTCATTTCAACTCATGATGATGAGGTCGATACCACCCCCACAGGCGAGCCAAAAATCCACCAATCCAACACATTGTTCTTTCAGCATTTGATATTTTAAGCATTTTAACATCCAGACCGACCCCATGTCCGAGAACTTCTACCAACAAACCACGGCAGCGCCGCCGACGCCTTTTGACGTCTCACTGCGCCCCCCTGCGTTTTCGGAATTCATCGGCCAAGAAAAAGTCAAGGATCGCATCCTCCTCATGTTGGAAGCTGCGAAACAACGCGGTGACGTCCTCGACCATGTCCTCCTCTCCGGTCCTCCGGGTCTTGGAAAAACCACCCTCGCCAACCTCATCGCCAAGGCCGCTGGCACCCAGATGCACACCACCTCTGGTCCACAGATCGAAAAAGCCGGCGATCTCGCAGGCATCCTCACCAACATCCAAAAAGGCGACGTCTTATTTATCGATGAAATCCATCGCCTCCACCCCGCGATCGAAGAATACCTCTACCCCGCGATGGAGGATTACCGTCTCGATATCATCATCGACTCCGGCCCTTCTGCTCGCTCCATCCAGATCAACCTCCCGCGCTTCACCCTCGTCGGCGCCACCACCCGCTCCGGCATGCTCACCGCTCCGCTCCGCTCGCGCTTCGGTTTGATCAACAGACTCGATTACTACAACCGAGAAGAACTCGCCGACATCATCGAACGCTCTGCCGGTTTGTTAGAAACGGAAATTCATCGCACTGGCGCTCTCGAAATTGCTTCCCGTTCCCGTGGCACACCACGCGTTGCCAATGCTTTACTGCGTTGGGTGCGTGACTTCGCTCAAGTCCGTGGCAAAGGCATCATCGATCAAGCCAACGCCGCCGCCGCGCTCGCCATGATTGAGATCGATTCCGACGGACTCGATGAAATGGACAAACGCCTGCTGGAAGCCATGATCTACAAATTTGGCGGTGGCCCAGTCGGTTTGAACTCCTTGGCGGTTGCTGTCGGTGAAGACGCCGCCACCCTGGAGGAAGTCCATGAGCCTTTCCTTATCATGCAGGGCTTCATCCAGCGCACCCCGCGCGGCCGCACCGCGATGCCAGCCGCCTATGAAAAAATCGGCGCACCCGTTCCAACCTTGAAACCTGAGGATCCCCAGACAAAACTCTTTTAAAGGGAGCGCGGGCATCCTGCCCCATCCAAATTCTTTCACGCATACAAATTTCTACCTTCATCCATGGAAACCCCTCTCAAACAAGTCATCGCCCGCTGCCGAGACCTCGGCCTGCGCCGTACGAAGGCATTGGAGGAATTGATTTTAACCCTCATGGAGAATCCCCGCCCCATGACCCTCGCCGAGCTCTCCACTTCAAAGCGCCTTACTGACCTTTGCGATAAAGCCACGGTTTATCGTTTACTCCAGCGCCTCACCGAACACGCCATTATCCGCCGACTCGGCCTCCACGAGCGCGCCGCCTATTTTACCCTACTCCAACCCGGAAAACACAGCGATTACCTGATCTGCACGGGCTGTGGCAAAATCGAAGCAATTCAAGCCCCCTGCCCCGTTCATAAACTCGAAAACGAAATTCGCGAAAAAACCGGCTACCAAGGCCTGTATCATGAACTCGAATTCTTCGGCACCTGCCCACGCTGCGCCTAAATTTCAAATTTCAACCAAGAACTAAGAACTAAGAACTAAGAACTTAAAAAACATGAAACTAAAACCAATCCTACTCCTCGCCGCACTGATAACCGCTGCAACCGCCCACGAATTCGAACACCACAAAGACTGGCTGAAAGCTCCAGAAGGTCTCGCCCACGTCGGCGATTCACACGGTGAAATCGATGTTGACTCAAAAGGCAATTTCTATGTCTCCATCGTCGGTGGAGAAAAAAGCGGCATTCAAGTTTATTCACACGAAGGCAAATACCTCCGCAACCTCCCTAACGCTCGCAACAACCACCACGGTTTCACCATGGTCCAGGAAGACGGCAAAGACATCATCTACGCCGCTTGCCTAAAAGATGAAAAATCCGCTTTCCTCAAACTTTCCATCGAAGGCGAAATTCTCATGGAAATCCCGATGACCGCGATTCCCGAAGAAGTAGGTAAAAAATTTGCCCTCACTCACGCCGACCGCGCACCGAACGGCGATATCTGGCTAGTCGATGGCTACGCATCCGACCGCATCCTCATTTTCGACAAAGAAGGAAAATTCAAATCCACCACCGCAGGCAAAGCCGAGCCATACAATTTGAAAACCGCTCATAAATTCGCCTTCGACTATCGGTTCGACCCTGTCCGCGTTCTCGTTTGCGACCGTTCCAACGACCGCCTCATTCATCTCAATCTCGATGGCACATTCATCGGCGTATATGCTGAAAAAGTTCCGAAACCTTGCACCGTTGATTTTCATGGCGATCTTGTCGCCGTCGCCCAACTCGCCAGCGGCGTCACCATACTCGATAAAGAAGGCAAAGTCGTCAAAGTATTGGGCCCAAACGATAACCCGAAAGAATTCAACACCAACAACGTCAATCCAGAAGCTTGGCGCGAAGGCATCACCACCTCCCCTCACGGCGTCACTTTCGACAAAGACGGCAACGTCGTCACCACCGAGTGGAACAAATGGGGCCGTATCCTCCGCTGGAACGTTAAGAAATAAGGAGAAGCGACATTTCTGTCCCTTTATCATCATTCAAAAGCTTGTTTCGACTCAGCTTTAGAAAAAACGACGGAGTCCTGACTACTTGCACGGAGTAAAAGGGAACCAGTCGTCAATTATCAATCATCAACAAATTCCGTAATAGGCATACTTTGCTTTTTCGGTCTAATCCGAGTTCACCAAGACTATGCCTCAAAAATTGACGATTGATGATTGTTGATGTTTGAATTTTGATTTGTTAGAATTGCCGATTCACCCACGAATCCTTTTGATCGGCTTGATCAGCGGCGAGACGGCATCTCCGTCTTTAGGAATCCGCAACATCCGTCGGCAGGATGGACAAACGATACCGAGCCCATCGTGATCACCTGGAATACGAAACAAGAATCGACAATCAGGGCAGACAAATGCTCCCCAACGCCGTGCTTTTTCGTTCGATGACTCAGTTTCTGACACGTTAAGAATTTGCTGAAATATATTTGGGTTTGCAAGCCTGCGGTTTAGCGCCGCAGGCTTTGGACTGCTGGGATTCTTATTCCCAGCTTTTAATGTGATGCGCCATCCACGGCATGCTAGGTAACTACTTGCGATATTATGTAAAACGCACGATCCCTGAGAGCTGCAAATGGTTGCAGCAGTCCAAAGCCTCCGGCGGTATTCATCTCACCCTAAATTTCTTCAACAAAAATCCTACCCGCTTTCCTCCTCAAACGACCACCACCCGGCAGATTCACACTGGCGGCCTTTTTCACATCAAGCAACTCCAAGCATCGCTCCAGCAAACGCCAATCCACATTTTCAATTTTATTTTTCCTCAAATAATCCGCAACCACCGCACGAGATAAAACCAAAGGCAATTCTTTCAACGCACCTGTGTGCAACCGACCTTGCGGATCAATCGCAG
Organism: Luteolibacter sp.; assembly: GCA_044354135.1. Lineage (GTDB taxonomy): Bacteria > Verrucomicrobiota > Verrucomicrobiia > Verrucomicrobiales > Akkermansiaceae > Luteolibacter. The sequence goes on along the minus strand of JBILAN010000003.1, from coordinate 59,154 downwards.
CAGCAGCGGAAATACTCCAATCCAACAGTTCCCGCCATTCGCTATCGATTTCCGCGGCACGCAACAAGTTTGGTGTGATGTCACGCTTGGCAATTTCATCCAGCAACGGGATCGCTTCGTTTCTCAGACGATTTCTTACCACATCATTCACTGCATTGGTTGGATCTTCTCGCCAGCTTAATTTCCGCTCCAGCATCCATGCTTTGAGTTCGGATTTACGGATGTCTAACAGTGGACGAACCACAGAAATCTCACGTCCGTCCATTTTCATCTCCGTCACCTCCTGCATCCCACGGCAACCCAATGAACCTCTGAGCAGATTCCATAAAATCGTTTCCGCCTGATCATCTGCGTGATGCGCTAGCAACAAAATCTTGCAGCGATATTGCTTACCGCATGCGGAAAAGAACTTATGCCTAGCTTCCCTTCCAGCCGTTTCTAACGAAAGTCCAGACTGTTTCATCTTCTCCCGCAGATTCATTTTCGCAGCGATGACTTCATAACCCATTTGCTTGCCAACACGTTTCACAAACTGCGCGTCGCCTGCAGACTCCTTTCCTCTCAATCCATGATCGAGATGACAAACTACCACATTTTTAATTCTCGCATCATGCAACAAATGAAGCAATGCCATGGAATCTAATCCACCGGAAACTCCTACCATGAGTTTCTTCTGCTTAGACGCCTGAAAAATCCACGGAAGGTTCATTCTTGTAGGGCCTTGCCATTTTCGAAACTCATGCGCTTACCTGAAATCGGATGCGTGAAACTTAATTTCCATGCCTCCAACTCCATACTAGGATCACCTACCTCCAAAGTCTGCTTATCGCTCATCTGCTTATTGGGAAGATAACAAGGATCGCCGACCACAGGAAAACCCAGTTCCCAGAGATGCACGCGGATCTGATTGGTCCGTCCGCTCCCCAGCCTCGCCTCAAGCCATGTTGTCCCATCGGCACAACGTTCTTTGACAGAGAACTCCGTGCGAGCTGATAATCCATCTTCTTCATCCACACTGCGCCCCCCGGGTCCTTCGACCTCTTTTGAAATCGCAAACTCACAAACTTTCTCATTCCACTCAGGACTTCCCTGAACTTTGACGCGGTAAATCTTCTCCACTTTATCATCGAGAAACTGTTGTTGCATCAATCGGCAAAAATGCCTGGTTCGGGCAAATAAAACCAAGCCGCGTGTATTCGCATCCAAACGATGCACAGGTCGCAAAAACTTCGGCTCGTAAACTTGATTGAGCAAATACTGCAAGGTGTTGCGGTGATATCTACCGCTCGCATGCATCGGTAAAGGCGTGGGCTTTTCTACCATCACCAAAGCTTCATCCTCCCACAAGATCCGAATCCCACGCGCCACTTCCGGTTCCACCGCAGGAGGGAAAACCTGCAAAATCCGTTCACCCGCACGAACCACATGATCGGCATTGCGCACTTTTCCACCGTAGCTCACAAACCGACCCTCTGCACAACGCTGTGCCCATTCCTCACGAATGATCTGCGGAAACTGCTCCACCAATAAATCCAATAAAGTCCATTTGTCATACTTCGCCGCGACATTCACTGGCCTGCGGTTTTCCTGCGGAACCGAACCCGGTAAAACACGACACACCTCATCCAATCTCGCCTGTGCATTCGCAATGCGCTGAGACATTTTTTCAGGTTCGGATTTGAAACAATGCGGACAGCTCACACTCTCCACATAGCGATGGTCTTCTTGATCGTCAGCCGTTAGCGGAGCTTGGCAGACAAAGCACATCGCAGAATCTGTTTCCTGCAACGCCGGATCCACGCCCACGCGTTGATCAAAGACAAAGCACTCGCCTTGATAATGATCCCCTCCGCATTCCTCGAAATATTTCAATATCCCGCCATCAAGTTGATAGATATGCTTGAAACCTTCCATCTCCATGAACGGACCCGCTTTTTCACAGCGAATCCCACCTGTGCAAAACATCACGATGGTTTCATCTTTCATCTCCTCAGGAAGTTCTCTAACTGCCATTGGAAATTCACGGAACGTATGAATATCCGGCACAATAGCCCCTTCAAACGTCCCCAACTTCACCTCGTAATCGTTACGCGTATCTAACAACGTAATTTTCCGACCCTCATCCAACCACTGCTTCAACTCCTTTGCCGAAAGCTTCAGTGACGTCCGTTTGCCCGGTTCTACTCCCTCTATGCCAAACGAAATGATCTCTTTCTTGATCCGCACCAACATCCGCCGGAATGGTTGATCGTCGCTCACGCTGACTTTCCCCACAAAATCCTCCAAACTAGGAATCTGCCGCAACCTGCCCATCAATCGATCAATCCCCTCCTCCGCTCCAGCGACGAACAGATTGATCCCCTCCAAACTCAACAAAATCGTCCCCTTCAAAGCCGCGTCCTTACACAAGCCCAGCAACTCCTCCCGAAGCTCCTTAAGCCCCGACAACTCCACAAAGCGATAAGCCGCCAAATTCGTTACCTTCTCTCCAATCATGTTCAGGCCGGCAATTTGCCAACCGTGGCGGCGGTTTGCAACCGCCATGCCAAGAAAAATTAGCCTCTACCTATAATGATACCTCATCTGCACAAAGGTAATCCCGTGCTCGAACTGCTTGTAAACGATACGATGTTCATCCGTGATACGGCGTGACCAGTATCCGCTGAGGTGGTGCTTGAGCGATTCTGGCTTTCCTATCCCTTCGTGTGGGGATCGCTGGATTTCCTGGATTAGGAGATGGATGCGTTTGAGAATTTTCTGATCTATCTTCTGCCAGTATTGATAATCCTCCCAAGCCTGCGCTGTGAAAGTGATGTTCATTGGGTCAGATCGATTTTTTTCACAACGGTATTCCCCAGCTCAGCCGCTTCGACCGAAGCGATTAGGCGCTTCGCGTTTGCCGGACTGCGCAGCAAATAGGCGGTTTCCTCCAATGCCTCGTAGTCTTCCAAAGAAATCATCACCACCGCTTGATCACGATTGCGGGTGATGATCACCGGATCCCGGTCGATACAAACGCGATCCATGGTCGATGCCAAATTCTCTCTCGCAGCCGTGTAGGTGATCGCATTCATATGGACAGGATAACGTCCATATCTACCCAAAAGTCAAATGGTTTGTTTGCAACCGCATAAAGCATCTCTGCGATCCCTGCCAGGATCGAAAATGATTAAATCCATGTTCCCGGGGTCTTTGACCGCCGGGCTAATATTTTTGATCCCGCTGGGATCGAAACATAAGAGTCTTCACTCTCTTGTCTTATGTCTTCTGTCTCCCCGTCTTCTGTCTTCTGTCTTCCTTGCAGTTTAAAATTTAAAATTTAGAGTTTTCACATGCTTCTCCAAGAACTCGTCAAAATCCCATCGGTGAACCCCGATCACGCCTCTCCGGAACAGGCGCATCTGGCTGGAGAACAACGGATGGCGGATTTTCTGAAAACCTGGCTCGAGGGAATTGGGGCGGAGGTCACACTCGAAGAAATCGAGCCAGGCAGACCCAACCTGATCGCCCGCTTTACTCCTCTCGACGGTCGGCCTCGGATTCTTTTAGGGCCGCACATGGATACGGTCGGGATCGATAATATGACCATCGATCCTTTCTCAGGAGAAATCCGTGACGGAAAAATTTGGGGTCGCGGCGCATCCGATACCAAAGGCCCGATGGCAGCGATGCTGATGGGCCTGAAAAACAACCAAGCCATCCTCCGCGATCTTCCGGTCGCGGTCGATTTCGTGGCGTTCATGGGCGAAGAGGCATCGCAACATGGCTCTAAGCATTTCGCGAAACATCATGCGGCGGAATATGAGTTCGCAATTGTGGGTGAACCAACCTCGATGCAAGTTGTGCGCATCACCAAAGGTTCCGTATGGGCAACTCTGACTGCTAGCGGAATAGCCGCACATTCCTCTCAACCTGAAAAGGGTGACAACGCGATCCTTAAACTCTCACGTGCTCTACTTAATCTTCAGGAAACCCTCGCGCCAAAGCTTGCTGCATACACCGATGAGATACTCGGCCACTCTACCATGAACGTTGGAGTGATTTCCGGAGGTTTGGCAGCAAATATCGTTCCAAGCCTTGCTACCGCGCAGATCGATATCCGGCAAACACCATCTCTTTACTGCGCGGGCGGTGCGCTTCAACTTCTGCGCGAGACGATCGCCGAACTGAGGCTTCCGTTAGATATTATCTACGCCCATGAGAATCCTCCCATGGAAACGGATGCAGAAAATCCTTATATCCAGAAACTTCTCGCCACCTCGCCTGACACCGGACTCGCTGGTGCTCCATGGTTTTCTGATGCAGCTCACCTCTCTGCTGCAGGACTTCCATCGATTTGCATCGGACCTGGATCGATTGCTCAGGCGCACACGAAAGATGAGTTTATTGAGATTGATAAACTGTTAGAAGGTGAGGCTTTCTTTACGGATTTTATTCGGGGATTTTCTGGGAAGTAGAGCGAAGCAACTGGAGTGCGGGAGCTTGCTCCCGCCATGCGGTGGACGGAGCTTGCTCCGTTGCGGGCGGGATTGATTTCTTCCTGCGCTTCTTACCTACCACGCGGAGCAAGCTCCGCTAACCTTCGGCGGAGGCGAGCCTCCGCACTCCTGTTGCTTACACGGGGATGAATGATTTCTTCACTGGAGTGCGGGAGCTTGCTCCCGCCTTGCGGTGGACGGAGCTTGCTCCGTTGCGGGTGGGATTTCTTCTCTTACTCTCTTACTTACCACGCGGAGCAAGCTCCGCTCCTCCCTCGGCGGAGGCGAGCCTCCGCACTCCAGGCTTGCCATTTCTGATAGAAATTCTCTTACTCCTTCCGTGACACCTTGGCCACATTCTCCCCCACATCACCTTGGATCTACTGGCGCGTACATGGTTACTGCCGCCACCTATCAAAAGATACACTATTTCAAATCAACAGATCGGCTGAAGTTTTTGCACGAGCTTCTCTTGAAGACCGCTGAAGAATCAGGATGGAAACTTCATGCGTGGGCTGTATTTCCTAATCACTACCACTTTATCGGTCGCCATGAGGACGGTAATTCGGAATCACTTAAAGCAATGATTCGTAAATTGCATTCGCTTAGTGCTCGAGAGATGAATCGTCTTGATGAAACCCAAGGTCGTAAGATCTGGCACAACTATCGTGATAGCCATATTCAATCGGAAAAATCTTATCTTGCTCGTCTTCACTATGTTCACGCGAATGCTGTCCACCACGGACTTGTCCCAAAAGCCGATCAATACCCTTGGTGCTCCGCACGCTGGTTCGAACGAATAGAAAATTCCGCACGGGTGAATACGGTCTACAGTTTTCCTATTTCAAAACTCATCGAACGCGACGAAACACTGTGAACGATCCGGAATGCGGGAGCTTGCTCCATCGCGGGTGGTATGGCTTTCCCCTTACGCTTCTTACCTACCACGCGGAGCAAGCTCCGCTTCTCTCGGCGGAGGCGAGCCTCCGCACTCCTGTTGCTGACGCGCGGATCTAATTGATTTTTACCCACCACGCGGAGCAAGCTCCGCTCCTGCCTCGGCGGAGGCAAGCCTCCGCACTCAAAAAAAAACCCCGGTCACCTTGCGATGAACCGGGGTTGTTTTGAATATTGTTAGAATTAAGCGGAGACCACGTCTTCTTCGTCTTCGAAGATTTCTGGTGCTTCGACGATTGGCTCTGGCTCTTCGACAGTGAACTCGAATTCCGAATCACGGTGGTGATGGAAGCCGGTGCCCGCTGGGATGAGGTGACCCATGATGACGTTTTCTTTGAATCCGGTGAGGTAGTCGATACGTCCGAGAGTAGCGGCTTCGGTAAGAACACGGGTGGTGTCCTGGAAGGAGGCCGCGGAGATGAACGAATCGGTTTCCAGAGAGGCTTTGGTGATACCAAGCAGAACTGGCTCGCCTTCGGCAGGTTTACCACCATTGGCAACGATCTCGGCGTTGACCTTTTTGAAGGTGGTGCGCTCGACTTGATCACCCCAGAGGAATTGATCGGCATCGCCCGGATCGGTGATTTTCACCTTACGGAGCATCTGACGAACGATCACCTCGATGTGCTTGTCGTTGATTTCCACGCCTTGGACGCGGTAAACCGATTGGACTTCGTTCACAAGGTGTTCTTGGAGTTCGGTAGCGCCGCAAGCTTCGAGAAGATCTTCCGGAGAAACTGGGCCTTCAGTGATTTGATCGCCGCGTTTCACTTTGTCACCTTCAGTCACGATGATGTGTTTGCCCATCGGCACGAGGTGATCAACTTGTTCGCCGGTGGTTGAATCGGTAACGATGACCTTTTTCTTGCCGCGGACGTTTCCACCGAAGGAAACATCGCCTTCGATTTTAGCGATGACGCATGACTCTTTCGGTTTGCGAGCTTCGAAGAGCTCAGCAACACGTGGGAGACCACCGGTGATGTCCTTGGTGCGAGCCACTTTACGTGGAGTCTTAGCAAGCTGAGTTCCTCCGGTAACAATCTCGCCTTCTTTAACGGAAAGGTGAGCGCCGACAGGAATGGAGTAGCTGATGATGACCTCGCCGGTTTTCGGATCGGTAATGCAGACCTGAGGATGGAGATCCTCTTTGTGCTCAGTGACCATCGTTCCTTTTTTGCCAGTTTCTTTATCAACTTCAGAAGCAACGGTGATACCGAGGATCATGTCGCGGAATTCAACTTTACCGGGTTTCTCGGTGAGAATCGGCACGTTGTATGGATCCCATGTCACAATCGTATCGCCTTTTTTCACTTCTTCTCCGTCTTTAGTGGAGATAATCGAACCGATGATGATGGAGTGGCTTTCAAGTTCCAAGCCGCCTTTGTCACGAATCGAGACCGAACCGTTTTTGTTAAGTGCCACCCAATTACCATCCGAGTCTTGAACAACTCGGAGGTCTTTGTAAACGAGGCGTCCACCGTTTTTGGTTTTGATAATAGGTTGTTTGAAGGTTGCAGCAGCAACACCACCGACGTGGAAAGTACGCATGGTAAGCTGTGTTCCTGGCTCACCGATAGACTGTGCAGCGATGATGCCGACAGCTTCACCGATCTTGACCGGAAGGCCGGTCGCGAGGTTGAGACCGTAGCAGTTTGCACAGCAACCGCGGTCGGCTTCACAAGTGAGGACCGAACGGATTTTGAGTTTCTCGTGACCGATTTTCTCAAGCGCGTTCGCTTGGGACTCCGTGATGACGTCGTCAATTTTGACGATGATCTCACCGGATACAGGGTCTTTAACCTGCTCGCAGGAGACGCGTCCGTAGATACGAGTGGAGAGTGATGCGACTTCTTCGTCACCGTCGTAGATCGCTTCGACTGCGATGCCGTTGGCTGTTCCGCAATCCTGTTGGAAAACGATCACGTCTTGGGCGACATCAACGAGCTTACGGGTCATATAACCGGAGTCCGCTGTTTTCAGAGCGGTATCGGAGAGACCTTTACGAGCACCGTGAGTGGAGATGAAATACTCAAGCACGGAGAGACCTTCGCGGAAGTTAGAAATAATCGGACGTTCGATGATCTCTCCGGATGGCTTGGCCATCAGACCGCGCATACCACCGAGCTGTTTGATCTGGGATTTGTTACCCCGCGCACCGGAATCGACCATCATGAACAAAGGCGATGCCTTTTTCTTGCCTTCGTTATACTCGATCTTGCGATAGAGGGCGTTGGCGATGGTGTCGGTGGCTTGAGTCCAGATGTCGACGACTTTCTGATAGCGCTCGCCGTTGGTGATGACACCGTTGCGGTATTGCTTGGAAACTTTTTCGACTTCCTCGTAGGCCTTGGCGATAACTTCTGGTTTCTCCTCAGGGATGAGCATGTCAACGATACCGATGGAGATACCGGAGCGCATCGCTTCCATGAAGCCGAGGGATTTCAGTTTATCAAGAACCTCAACGGTTTTCTTCTTACCGGCTGCTTGCGTGCAACGCCAGATGATGTCACCGATTTGTTTCTTACCAACGGTCTTGTTGTAGAAACCAAGTTCAAGAGGCCAGATTTCGTTGAAACGAACGCGACCTGGAGTGGTCTCGATGATTTTGAGATCGGATTCACCGTAAACGGTTTTCTTGCCGAAGTCTTGGTTACGGATACGGATCCATGAATGGTAATCGATCTTGCGTGAAGCGATGGCGAACTCGACTTCCGAGGAGTTTTCAAACAATGGCAGGTGCTCTTGTTTGTCGCGATCCACCTGGGTGCGGATACCGGCCCATGTTAGATAGTAAGTTCCAAGAATGATATCCTGGGAAGGCACTGTGATCGGGCGTCCGGATGCAGGTGAGAAGATGTTGTTAGGTGCAAGCATCAACTGACGGCACTCCATCTGAGCTTCGATCGAGAGCGGAACGTGGACCGCCATTTGGTCACCGTCGAAGTCCGCGTTATAAGCGGTACAAACGAGCGGGTGAACGCGGATGGCGGAACCCTCGATGAGCTTCGGCTCGAAAGCCTGGATCGAGAGGCGGTGAAGGGTCGGAGCGCGGTTGAGAAGGATAGGATGTCCTTTGGTTACTTCTGCAAGGATGTCCCAGACTTCCGTGGTCTTGCGATCGATCATTTTCTTAGCCGAGCGAACCGTGTGGCAGTAGCCAAGTTCTTTCAGGCGGCGGATGATGAACGGTTCGAACAAGGTAAGAGCCATTTTCTTCGGAAGACCGCACTGACCGAGTTTGAGATCGGGACCGATAACGATAACCGAACGTCCAGAATAGTCGACACGCTTACCGAGAAGGTTCTGACGGAAACGACCGCCTTTACCTTTGAGCATGTCGCTGAGGGATTTGAGTGGGCGGTTACCAGCACCGGTGACGGCGCGGCCGTGGCGACCGTTGTCGAAGAGTGCATCGACAGCCTCTTGAAGCATGCGCTTCTCGTTCCGGATAATGACCTCCGGAGTTTTGAGGAGCAGCAAGTTTTTAAGACGGTTGTTGCGGTTGATCACGCGACGATAGAGATCGTTAAGATCGGAGGTCGCGAAACGTCCACCTTCGAGAGGCACGAGCGGACGAAGGTCCGGAGGAATAACAGGAAGAACCGTTTGAATCATCCACTCGGGACGAGTCTTGGAAGCAGCAAAGCCCTGAGTGATTTTCAAACGCTTCGAAAGCTTCTTCTTGTTCTGCTTGGATTTGGTGGTGCCGAGCTCTTCCTCAAGTTTAACGGCAAGTGGCGCGAGATCGATCTGCTTGAGCAGTTCCATGATCGCTTCTGCACCCATCATTGCTTTGAATGAGCCGTCGCCGTAGGTGTCTTCAGCTTCCCGGAGTTCAACTTCAGTTAGAAGTTGTCCAACTTCGAGAGCGGTGTTGCCCTGATCGGTTACAACGTAATCTTCATAGTAAATAACACGCTCCAACTGGCGTGCACTCATATCAAGCATCAAGCCGATTCGTGAAGGCATGCACTTGTAGAACCAGATGTGGGAAACTGGAACCGCGAGCTCGATGTGACCCATGCGCTCGCGACGGACGCGGCTGAGAGTAACTTCGACACCGCAACGATCGCAGACGACGCCTTTGTGTTTGATGCGTTTGTATTTTCCGCAAGCACACTCCCAGTCACGGGTTGGTCCGAAAATGCGCTCACAGAAGAGACCGCCTTTTTCTGGCTTGAAGGTACGATAGTTGATGGTTTCAGGATTTTTCACCTCACCTTTTGACCAGCTACGGATAATTTCCGGAGATGCCACAGTGATGGAAACTTGATCGAAGGCTTCAGGACGTTCGTCCACGCCAAAGATTTCGCGAAGGTTATTGTCTACACTCATGATAGGTAATTGTTAGGATTGTTGGGTTGGTTTCGCGTTTCTAATTAGAGGGTGAGATCATCAAGAGAGAAGTCATCCATTCCACCGGAGGAGAGCGGTGAACCGTGATTCGATTGACCTTGGCGTCCAGGGCGGACATCGAGACCGAGCGATTGCATCTCTTTGATAAGAACGTTGAACGATTCCGGAGTCCCGGCTTCGAGGTTATTGTCGCCTTTGACAATGGCTTCATAGATACGTGTGCGTCCTTGAACATCATCAGACTTGACAGTTAGAATTTCTTGAAGCGTGTATGCGGCGCCGTAGGCTTCGAGTGCCCAGACCTCCATCTCACCGAAGCGCTGACCACCGTATTGCGCTTTACCACCGAGCGGCTGCTGGGTGACGAGCGAGTATGGGCCAACTGCACGTGCGTGAATCTTATCAGCAACAAGGTGACCGAGTTTGAGCATGTAGATCATTCCGACCACAACTGGGTTGTGGAAAGCTTCACCAGTGCGCCCGTCATAGAGAGTGGATTTACCAGCGGTGCTGCCATCTTTGCCGTCACCGATCCAGGTGTAACCTCGACCTTCTGGTTCATTTGGTTTACGCTCGCGGGCTTTTTCGCCACCGCCGACCATTTTCACACCGTCGACTTTTTTCGCCTCGGACATGAAGTCCCAGATAATGTTTTCTTTGATGCCGTCGAAAATTGGGGTCGCCACTTTGAAGCCGAGTGCTTTTGCTGCAACACCGAGGTGAGTTTCAAGAACCTGACCGACGTTCATCCGTGATGGAACGCCGAGTGGGTTGAGGCAGATATCAACTGGAGTTCCGTCGTGAAGATAAGGCATATCTTCTTCAGGAACGATGGTTGCAACCACACCTTTGTTACCGTGACGTCCCGCCATTTTGTCACCGACCGAGAGCTTGCGCTTGGCAGCAATGAACACTTTGACTTCTTTGATAACGCCCGGATCGACCTCGTCGCCAGACTCAAGCGAATCGAGTTTGCGTTCGCGATCGGTATCGAGTTCTTGGAAGCGACCTTCGAAGGAATTGATGATTTCGACGATCTTGTTACGTATCGGGGACGGATCGATTTCGATATGATCATGAACTGAAGCAAGTTTGCGGAGCAAAGTCTTGGTGATCTTACGGTTCGCAGGGATAATGATTTCACCGGTCTGTGCGTTGACAACGTCGAGCGGAATTTTCTCGCCTAACAGAATATCAGAGAGCTTCTCAGTGAGGTCGTCGGTAAGTTTGTCGGCCTTTTTCTTGTGCTCGTCGTTGATCTTTTTGAGTTGTTTCTTGAGTTCAACAGGATCGACTTTTTCAGCACGTTTCTTAGCTAGGCCGTGTGAGGAAACACGAACATCTTGAACGATGCCGTTGCATCCTGAAGGAACGCGGAGAGAGGTATCTTTAACGTCAGCGGCTTTTTCACCGAAGATCGCACGAAGAAGGCGCTCTTCTGGAGCAAGCTCGGTCTCGGATTTCGGAGTGATTTTACCGACGAGAATATCGCCAGGTTTCACCTCTGCACCGATGCGGATGATACCGTCGTGGTCGAGGTTACGAAGCGCCTCTTCACCGACGTTCGGGATATCACGAGTGATTTCCTCTGGGCCGAGTTTCGTATCGCGTGCAGCAACATCGAATTCAGAAATGTGGATCGAAGTGTAGACATCGTCTTTGACCACGCGCTCGGAGATGACGATCGCATCCTCGAAGTTGTAACCGTTCCATGGCATAAATGCGACGAGGACGTTGCGACCGATGGCGAGTTCGCCGTTTTCCGTGTTCGGTCCGTCAGCAAGGACTTGGCCTTTTTTGATTTTCTGGCCGAGCTTAACGATAGGCTTCTGGTTGATGCAGGTTCCTGCGTTAGAACGCATGAACTTACGCAGCGGATATGCGAAGATACCTTTGGCAACGTTGGTTTTAACCGACTCAGGCTCGCTGAGGAATTTTTCATCAGAAACAGGAAGTTTACCATCGGCAGTGGTGATGATGATTTCTGCGGTTGCTGCGGCAATGATGCCGTCGGCTTCCGAAACCACCACAGCGCGGGAGTCGCGAGCAGCTTTACCTTCGAGACCGGTTCCAACGAGTGGAGATTCGGAAACGAGAAGCGGCACACCTTGGCGTTGCATGTTAGAACCCATGAGTGCGCGGTTCGCGTCATCGTGTTCAAGGAAAGGAATCAAACCAGCAGCAACGGAAACGAGTTGTTTCGGTGAAACGTCCATGTAGTGAACTTCCGCAGGAGTGGATTCGATGAATTCACCACGCTCACGAGCATCGATGCGCTCGTTTTCGAAACGACCTGCTTTATCGATGACGTTGGACGCCTGAGCGATGAGGTAGTTTTCCTCTTGGTCAGCTGTTAGGTATTCGATCTCATTAGTAACTTTACCGTTTTTCACTTTACGGTAAGGTGTCTCGATGAAACCGAACTCGTTGATACGTGCGTAAGTGCACATCGAGTTGATCAGACCGATGTTCGGACCCTCAGGAGTTTCAATCGGGCAGATACGGCCGTAATGGGAAGGATGAACATCGCGGACTTCGAAGCCTGCGCGATCGCGATTCAGACCACCTGGTCCGAGTGCGGAAAGACGACGTTTGTGAGTCAGTTCGGCCAGAGGGTTGGTCTGGTCCATGAACTGGGAAAGCTGTGAACGACCGAAGAAATCACGCACGACAGCGGAAAGTGCTTTCGGGTTGATGAGTTTCTGTGGAGTCATGCCTTCGATGTTCACATCGAACAAAGTCATACGCTCTTTAACCAAACGCTCGGTGCGGGCAAGACCGACGCGGCACTGGTTGGCAAGAAGCTCACCAACAGCACGCACGCGGCGTGAGCCAAGGTGATCGATATCGTCAATGACACCTTCACCTTTTTTCAGTTTAAGGATGTAACGAACGGCGGCTAGGAAATCCTCAGGAACCATGATGCGTTGATCGGAATCAACGCTGATGCCGAGCTTCTGGTTGATTTTGTAACGTCCGACGCGAGTAAGGTCATATTTCTTCGCATCGAAGAACAGACGCTTGAGTAGGGCACGAGCGTTCGATGCGGTCGGTGGATCACCCGGGCGAAGTTTGCGATAGATGTCTTTGAGAGCTGATTCTTCGTCTTTCGCAGGATCTTTGCGGAGGGACTTGAGAAGGATCTCGTCTTCGCGACCGTCGATGACCTCAAGTTTTTTATGACCGAGGCTTACCAATTGTTTCACGATGCCTGCGGTGAGCGGCTCGTAGGCTTTGGCAATGACGAGTTCTCCGTCGAGGATGTCTTCGAAAGGAACTTTGTGACCGAGTTCCGATTCGTCAATTTTGCTGCCGAGAGCGAGGTTTTCGATCGAGTAGAAATGGCTGACGATATCGCGGTCGGTTGGGTAACCGAGAACGCGAAGGAAAGTGGTAGCTAGGAATTTACGGCGACGGCGACGGCGATCGAGGTAAACGTAAAGAAGATCGTTGGTATCGAATTGCACTTCCAACCATGATCCACGATCGGGAATGATACGGAAGCTGTGCAGCATTTTTCCGTTAAGATGCTGGGAAGTTTCAAAGCAGATACCAGGTGAACGATGGAGCTGAGATACGATCACGCGCTCTGCACCGTTGATGATGAAAGTACCACGGCGGGTCATCATTGGGAGTTCACCCATGTAGACTCGCTCTTTTTTGGTGCCAGTCTCGTCCTTCAATTTGAAGGTCACGTAGAGAGCGGCGGAGAAGGATTCGCTATTGCGAAGAGATTCAAGCGAAGTGATTTTTGGATCTTCGATATCGTAGGAAACGAAATCCAATTCGATGGCTTCGTCATATGACTTGATCGGGAAAACTTCGCGGAAGACGGCTTGCAAGCCGGCATCGGAGCGATCACCAGGAGCGACATCTTTTTGTAAGAAATCGTCGTAAGACCTGCTCTGGACTTCAATGAGGTTAGGTGGGTCAATGACCTCTTCAAATTTACCAAAATAGAGACGTTCAGCCATGATGTGGGGTAGTGGTGGGTGTTACGAGTTTGAGCCCGAGCCGGTCAAGGTTCGAGCAGAGTTAGGATCAGGAGATATGAGAAGGATACAAATAGTCGGGAGCGACGCGTAATGCCGCGGTTCTGAGTGGTGTCACGCGTCGGTTACGATTTTGCAAATTATTGAATGATTGTTTTTCTGGAAAATGCCCGGAGCGGCGGTACCGCTCCGGGTAAAATCCGTAACGAATTACTTGAGCTCGATTTTCGCGCCAGCTTCTTCAAGCTTTTTCTTGGCGGTTTCGGCAGCGTCCTTGGCAACACCTTCAAGGATGTTAGCAGGTGCGCTTTCGACGAGTTTCTTGGCATCAGCAAGGCCGAGCCCAGGAGCAACTTCACGAACTGCCTTAATGACAGCGATCTTGTTAGCACCGGCATCAGTGATGACGACATTGAACTCAGTTTTCTCTTCGACGGCTTCAGCAGGACCAGCCGCGGCGGCAGGACCGGCGGCGACAGCAGCTGCTGCGGAGACGCCCCAGGTTTCTTCGAGTTGTTTAACGAGGTCGACAGCTTCCAGAACGGTAAGCTTGCCGAGTTCTTCTACGAGGTTTGCAATATTTGACATGTTATTTTCTCCGTTGCGGTATCGTCGCCCCCGGAGCTTCCGGAGATTTCAATTTCCCAGCTGGGAAATCGACGAGGAACCATTGTTAATCAGGTCATTGCGTGGAGACGCGACAGACCATCCATTCAGATTGTTTATTATTCGGCAGCTGCTTCTTCGGGGGTTGATTTTGCTGATTTGAAATGCGCGCGCTCCGGATCGAATTTCTCGAGCAGGATACGTGCGATGCGAGTTGCCGGCTCGTTGATGAGGCCGAGAAGTTGTGAGAGAACTGCTTCGCGAGAAGGGATATCGGCAAGCATCTTGAGCTTGGCGGAATCAAGGATATCGGAACCAAGGATACCGACCTTCATTTCAGGCTTCTTGAATTCCTTTTCGAAATTCTTGAGAACTTTTGCAGTTGAGAACACTTCGGAGTTTCCGGTGATGAAGGCGGTTTGACCGACGAGGTCCGCACCGACATCGGGAAGACCCGCTTCGGAAAGGGCTTTGCGCATATAGCTGTTCTTGGCAACGGTGCACTTGGCACCGTTGTCACCCAAGCGATTGCGAAGCTCGCTGAACTGAGGAACGGTGAGGCCGGTGTAATCGATGACGATCACATAAGGAGACTCGTTGACACGTGACAGCAGTCCATTGATGATGATTTGTTTGTCTGGATTCATGTTCGTTGGGTGCTGGGGTTATGCGGTTGCTTTGGTGGTGTAAGAGGCTGCCTCGAGTGGAAGACCGGGAAGCATGGAAGCAGCGAGAGTCACGGCTTGAACAAAGTTTCCTTTTGCGGAAGCTGGCTTGGAGCGGACCACGCTATCGAGGAACGCACGAGCGTTTTCTTCGAGTTGAACTTCGTCAAAGCTGGCTTTGCCGATAGCTCCTGAGATGTTGCCGTTTTTATCAAGTTTGTAATCGATACGACCGGCTTTAACTTCTTTGACGGCTTTAGCGACATCATCGGTGACCGTTCCGGTTTTTGGGTTAGGCATCAAACCACGAGGTCCGAGGACACGAGCGATTTTACGAACTTCAGCCATGGCATCAGGAGTGGCGATGGCGGAATCGAAGTCGACGAAACCTTCTTGAATTTTCTTAATGAGATCATCGTAACCAACGTATTCCGCACCAGCAGCAATGGCGGCCTCAGCAGCGGCACCTTGAGCGAATACGACAACGCGGACGTTTTTACCCGATCCGTGTGGAAGGGATACGGAGCCGCGGACCATTTGGTCGCTCTTCCGTGGGTCGACACCAAGCTTGAACGAGAGAGTCACGGTAGGTGTGAACTTCGGTGCTGGCAGGCTCTTCATGGTGCTGATCGCATCCTTGAGAGAGTAGGATTTATCGGAGCCAACCTGTTCGGCGGCTTTTCTGTAGCGTTTGCTGCGTTGTTTTGACATGTGTTTTGTTGGTTTGCAGTGATAACGGATGAGTCGGGTGACTCACCCTCTTGCGGTGTCCGCAGACCGATTTGAAACGATCAACGGACTGAGAGTGTTTTACATTCCTTCTACTTCGAGTCCCATTTGGCGAGCGGTGCCTGCGAGAATGCGAGCTGCTGCTTCTGGATCTTTGGTGTTGAGGTCAGGCATTTTGATATTCACGACTTCCATGAGCTTGGCTTTGGAAATTTTGCCTACTTTTTTCTTGTTAGGTTCACCGGAACCGGATGCGAGGCCGGCTGCTTTTTTGAGCAAGTTACCTGCTGGTGGACGCTTGGTGATGAAGGTGAAGGATTTGTCTTTGTAGACAGAAATCACGACAGGAAGGATGTCGCCAGACTGGGATTGGGTCGCAGCGTTGAACTCTTTGCAGAATCCCATGATGTTCACACCTGCTTGACCGAGAGCCGGTCCGACTGGTGGAGATGGGTTAGCTGCTCCAGCAGGAATCTGGAGTTTGATGATTTTGATAACTTCCTTGGCCATAGTGTTGTTTGGTAAATGCTAAAATACTGAAATGTTGAAATGAATGTTACTCGCGCTCGACCTGCCAGTATTCGAGTTCGACTGGGGTGGTGCGTCCGAAGATATCGACGGCGACGCGAAGTTTTCCGCGCTCTGGGTCGATTTCCTCGACCACACCGTTTTGAGATTGGAAAGGACCATCGGCGACTTTGACCGTGTCTCCGACTTCGAAGGAAATTGCAGGGCGAACAGTTTCTTCGCGTTCTTGAATTTGGGATAGCATGGCCTCAACTTCGCGTGGGCGCATGGGAGCTGGGCGGTCTTTGGTACCGGCAAATCCGATCACACCTTCGATCTCCTTGATGAAGAACCATGTCTTTTCAACGAGTTGGTTATCATTTGTAGCCAAGTACATGTTTACGATGATATAACCTGGGAAAAACTTTTTCTTCGTCTCGGTTTTCTTACCGCGTTTGATTTCAGAAACGATCTCGGTTGGGACAAGCACCTCGCGGATGTAGTCCTGCATTTCCTCAGCTTCAACCTGACGGGCGATGCGATCACGCACCTTGCCTTCCATGCCCGAGAGCACTTGGACAACATACCATTGGTCTTTATATTCTTTGGGATTTGGCATTGGAGAAAAAGGGTTTAGCGGAGAGTGAGTAAAATTAGATGAAAAGTTTGGTCAGGAAGCCGACGACGTAGACTTGTAGGAAGTCCCAGATTTGCACAAAGCCCGCGAGCAGGATCACAGCAATGAGAACCACGATCGTGGAGTCGACGAGTTCTTTGTATTTTTTGAAGCCGTGTGCTTTAGGATCAGAATCCCAAGGCCAGCTGGCTTTACGAAGTTCTCCTTTGACCTCACCGATGAAGCTGGAAACTTTAGCAAGATTTTTGATCAATAAGATAAGCAGAACCAAAAGGATCGCGTAGACGATTCCAGTGGCGACCCAACTGTCATTGATCTTGATGTATTCGAGAAATTTCATTCGCTGTGAGAGGATAACGGAAAGTGGCACGCCAGGAGGGACTCGAACCCCCAACATTCGGTTTTGGAGACCGACGCTCTACCAATTGAACTACTGACGCGTTAGGTTGAGAATGTGTTAGGTTTTGAGGCGACTTTAGGGCACCCCGGATTTAGCGGGGTGCCCCAAGAGCTTGGCTCATCGTTTCGCTTTCACGAAACGATGCACCGTTGATTTGTCTTACTTGACGATTTCACCAACGCGACCTGCACCTACGGTACGGCCACCTTCGCGGATAGCGAAACGCATGGTTGGTTCCATAGCGATTGGGTTGATGAGTTCAACTTCGAGGTTGATGTTATCACCAGGCATCACCATTTCAACTCCTTCTGGGAGTTTGATGCTGCCGGTCACGTCTGTCGTGCGGAAGTAGAACTGAGGACGATAGTTCGAGAAGAACGGAGTGTGGCGGCCACCTTCTTCTTTGGAAAGAACGTAGATCTCGGATTTGAAAACGGTGTGACCTTTAACGGTGCCTGGCTTAGCCATGACTTGACCGCGCTCAACATCGGTTTTCTTGAGACCACGAACGAGAAGTCCGACGTTGTCACCTGCACGACCTTCGTCGAGAAGTTTACGGAACATTTCGATGTCGGTAACGGTGGTTTTCTGTGTGTCACGGATACCAACGATTTCAACTTCTTCGTTCTTCTTGATGATACCACGCTCAACACGGCCGGTGCAGACAGTGCCGCGACCTTCAATGGAGAACACGTCCTCGATAGGCATGAGGAAAGTTTTGTCGATTGGACGCTCTGGCTCAGGGATGTAGGAATCCACTGCGTCCATCAGTTTGTTGACGTTTGCCATGTGCACTGGATCGCCTGCGAGGGCTTTCGAAGCGGAACCAGCAACGATAGGGATTTCATCACCTGGGAAATCGTAAGAGGAAAGAAGATCGCGGATCTCCATTTCGACGAGCTCGATGAGTTCTGCATCATCAACAAGGTCAACCTTGTTCATGAAAACAACGAGAGCAGGAACACCGACTTGGCGAGCAAGAAGGATGTGCTCACGTGTCTGAGGCATTGGGCCGTCAGCAGCGGAAACCACGAGGATAGCGCCGTCCATTTGAGCAGCACCGGTGATCATGTTTTTCACGTAGTCGGCGTGTCCTGGGCAGTCAACGTGTGCATAGTGACGCTTTTCGGTTTCATATTCAACGTGTGCAGTGTTGATCGTGATACCGCGCTCACGCTCTTCTGGAGCAGCATCGATGTCCGCGTAGGATTTTTTCTGGGCGAAACCTTTTTCAGCAAGCGTATTGGTGATCGCTGCTGTGAGTGTGGTTTTGCCGTGGTCGACGTGACCGATGGTGCCGATGTTAACGTGCGGCTTGTTGCGTTGGAATTGTTCTTTGGCCATTTTCGTATTGATTTCGCTGAGAAGTTTCTGAGAAGTTTTTGCTAGTGTATCATGGAGCTCGTGGGGGGAATTGAACCCCCGACCTCATCCTTACCAAGGATGCGCTCTACCCCTGAGCTACACGAGCAATGTGGATTGTTGTGAGCTCATCCTTTCTAACGACAAAAGAACCGCGTCCTGTCACATTTTTGACGTGAGACTGGGCGCGGCACCCCTGCTGCTGTGGGGAAGAGCGGGCGGAGACTATCAAAGAGTTGCACTCTGTCAAAAAAAATGTGGTTGTTTTGCAACTTTCTCTCAAACCCTTTATTTTACGGGATTTCAGCCAATCAACAAACCGGTAATAATGGCAAAAATCGGAATGAATGCTCGAAATTTTACCCGTGCGCCCGTTTCGCCTTTCACAAACTACCCCCAGATAGAGAAATAAACCGCAGATGAACGCATATGGACGTTAATCCTAATGAACTGCTAAAGAATTTTCGCTTCACCATGTTGCTAAAACGGGCAATCCTCTCTACAACTCATTGATTATCTGCGTTAATCTGCGTCGATCTGCGGTTCTATTTCCTCTTTGCTATCAGAAAGGATCATCGTCCACCCATTCATTTCCGACGTTCCAGACCTCGACGAGGTTTTTCGGAAAATCGTCCAAAAACCGCGATGGCCGGCAGAGCACATCGCCTGTGTAGCTTTTCGGGTTCATCATTGGATAGGTTAAATAGAGCTGATCCTTCGCCCGGGTCAGAGCCACGTAGAATAAGCGTCTTTCCTCTTCGAAGGCGGCATCATCGTCTGCCTCTAGGATACGACCGTTGGGAAACTGTCCGTCGACCAACCAAATCAAAAACACCACTTTCCACTCAAGGCCTTTTGCTTGGTGGATGGATGACAAGGTGACTTTATCGTCGTCGGTCTCAGCCTTTTCACCGGTTGGCTCGCCATCGGTGGTGCTCATTAGAGAAAGTTGAGCAAGAAATTCCAAGATATCCTCAAAAGTACCGCTGTATTGAATAAGTTGCTCGATATCGCCACGCCGTCCCTCGTAATTTTCAAAACTTTCTTTTAAATACTCGTCGTAGACCCCCTCAAGCACACTGAAGATCATTTCCGCAGGAGTCGCAAAAACTCCGCCCGGGGTCAATTCGTCAAGGGTGTAGCAAAACTGCTCCCAATGCTTCGCCGCCTTTTTGGGCACGGGGTATTTGGAAAAAACATCCGACCACTTTGCTGGCGGCTCGGGATTTCCCGACACAGGATCGCGCAACCATTTCTGCCACAGCTTTTCCGCCGCGCCCGGTCCGCAGCTAGGCAACAGTTCAACCATCCTTTTAAAACTGACCTCGTCCTTGCGGTTGGTCACGAAACGCAAAAACGCTGCCACATCTTTAATGTGTGCCTGCTCGAAAAATCTCAATCCGCTGGTGATCGAAAACGGAATTCCGCGTCGGGTGAGCTCCATCTGTATTTCCAAGCTTTGAAAATGCGCGCGGTAAAGAACCGCCATTTCCGTCAGCTCTATCCCCTCTTCCTCCCTCAACTCCAGCATCCGCTGTGCGACAAACGCCGCCTGGCTCGTCGGATCCTCGACCGGCACCAACGCCGGCCTCGCCCCCACTTCCGTCCGCGACGACTTCAGGTTCTTCTCAAACCGCATCTTGTTCGCCGCGATCGCCGCGTTCGATAAATCCAAAATCTCCGGCACGCTGCGGTAATTGGTCTCAATCGTGTGAATCACCGATTCCGGATAGCGTTTCTGAAAATTCAAAATGTGATCCACCTCCGCGCCGCGCCAGGAATAGATCGACTGCGAATCGTCCCCGACCGCCATCAGGCTGTTAGAATCGCTGGCAAGAAGATCGATCAACTCGCTCTGCACCGCGTTGGTATCCTGATACTCATCGACCAAAATATTGCGGAAACGTTTCCGATAAATTTCCAAGACAGACGGATGGTTTTTCAAGAGCTCCACTGTCAGTTGCAACATATCGTCAAAATCCACCGAGTTCGTATCGCGCTTCTTTTTCACATAAGCGGCATGAACTTTTTCGAGCTCGTCCATCCAATCGAGGAAATACGGATACCGTGCGACCAAGACCTGTTCCAGAGTCGCTCCGGTGTTCGCGATCAAACTGTATAAAGAGATCAGCACATCCGGTTTTGGAAAACGGCGTTGCTTGGTATCGATATCACAAGCCGCGACCACGCCTTTCATCAACGATTTCTGATCATCCCTATCGAGGATCGAAAACGATTTCGTGAAACCGATCTCCTCCGCATGTCTGCGTAAAATCCGGTTGCAGATCGAGTGAAACGTCCCCGCCCACAAATCCGTCACATCCCCCGCCACCAAGCTTTTGACCCGCTCCACCATTTCACGAGCGGCTTTATTGGTAAAGGTCAGCAGCAGGATATTCCGTGCCTGCTCGCCACGATCTAACAACCACGAAACCCGATACGTCAGCGTCCGCGTTTTCCCCGATCCCGCACCCGCAATCACCAGCACCTTGCCCGGTGGCGAACTCACCGCACGGAATTGCTCTTCATTCAGGGCACGCTCGTAATCCATTCCGGATACCGAAGACGATGCCTTGCGCTGAATTTTATATTCCCGTGCCATGTCTGTTACGACTCGTGCTTGCGATCCGCCGCATCAGCCTCTTCCACGGTCGCGCCGTCATCGACCCGCTTTGCAAAGGCAACGAACCGAGCCAGCTCGGAGCGCACGATCGGCAATAACAGGTAGACGCCAATCAAATTGGGAATGCTCATCGCAAACAACGAAGCATCGGAGAAGTCCGTGGCGTTGGCCATCGATGCCGACGAGCCCACAATGATGATGAGGCAGAAAATCACTTTGTAAACCCATGCCGTAATCACTTTTTTCCCGAACAAATACTGCCATGCCTGCAAGCCATAATAACTCCATGTGATCAGGGTCGAAAACGCGAACAGGAACACACAGAAAAACAGGATGTATTTGAATGAGGTGTGTACGGTTTCAAACGCCGCCGATGTCATCGCAATACCCTCTTTGAATCCCGTACCGGAAGTGCCAAGCACATACGAATGTCCATTGATCTCATAATTGGCGGATTGGACTCCCTCAAAGTTCATCGTCACGCATAGCACCAATGCAGTCATCGTGCAAATGACGACGGTATCAAGAAACGGTTCTAACAGCGCGACCACACCTTCCGATGCGGGACGCCGGGTTTTCGCAGCCGCATGCGCGATGGGTGCCGATCCGATTCCGGCTTCGTTCGAAAACGTGGCACGGCGCATTCCCCAAATGAACGCAGCCACCAATCCGCCCGTGATCGCCGCACGCGGTTGAAACGCCTCACTGACGATCATCTGCAACGCTGGGAGAATATGCGAGGCATTAACGATCAAAACCAACAAACAGCTCACCACATAAGTGATGCACATCAGCGGCACCAGCTTGCCCGTCACTTTGGCAATGCCCTTGATTCCTCCGATAATTACCAACGCGGTCATGAATGCCATGATCAAGCCGAACACCCATTGATTTTCGAAAAAGAACGAATTCTCACCACCCGTGATGTTGATCAACTGGGTCGTGACTTGATTGACTTGGAAAACGTTACCCCCGCCGAACGAGGCGAAAACACAGAAGATCGCGAAGAAGAAAGCCAGCACCATGCCCAACGATTTCATCCCCCGCTCTTCCAATCCGAGACGCAAATAATACATCGGCCCGCCATGAACATTCTTTTGAGTATCAAAAATCCGATATTTCACCCCGAGAGTGCATTCCGCAAACTTGGTGGACATCCCTAAAAATCCGCTCAGGAACAACCAGAACGCCACACCGGGCCCACCGCTGTGAATGCCGATCGCAACGCCGGCGATGTTCCCTAGACCCACCGTTCCGGAAACCGCTGCGGTGAGCGCTTGGAAATGGGTGACCGACCCGGGATCGCTATCCAAACTGTATTTGCCCCGCACCGTGCGCATCGCCAAACCGAAGGCGCGGATGTTGATGAATTTGAAGACGATGGTCAGAATCACTCCCGCAGCCGCCAACCAAAAAATCACCAGAAAAATTTTAAACTTTGCAGGTGTCCATTGTCCGGAAAACGGTTTGACCTCGCCGCTGCTTTTTTCAGCCATTCCCAACTCCTCGCAATACAAACCGTCTTTGTTTTTAACGACACTGACGCGCTGCCACTCACTCTTATCGTCCGCACGGTAAAACCAAAGATCCACACCTGCGGGCGCTGCGAGGGTCAAATTTTCCGGCATCTTGGAAACCTTCTCGACATCAATATCCGTAGCCAATGGATAAAACACCGCGTTCACAAAAGGCCCGGTTGCTTTGCCAAACCATTCATCGATTTTTTGATCGAGATTTTTCGCTTTGTTTTCCTCAGTCGCGGGATTCTCCGCCGCTGCGAAACCGCTTAATGTGAGCGCGAAAAGAATCGGGGCGAACCATCGGATCAGGAGTGAGGGTTGTTTCATGACGGAAGAAACTGACAATCCCCATGCCAACCTGCAAGCCACAATGCCAATTTGATTCACACCCGCGCATTTTCTCTCTAGAACCCGACCCATGCCCACCTGCAAATCCCTCCTCGTGTTCATTTACGGACTTCTGCTCTGTGGGATTTGCCATGCCGCACCGCTTAAGACGATGACTTGGAACGTGAAATGGTTTCCCGGCGGTTACGCCGAAGCCACCAAAGCTGAACAGACCGAGCAAATCAACGTCGCCCAGAAAATCGTCGCTGCCGCGGATCCCGATATCTTCCTCGCTCAGGAAATTCGCGACGAGACGGCTTTCAAGGCGCTCATCAAAAACAACCCGGATTTGAAAATCCATGTGATGTCGAAATTTTTGAACTTCGAGGACAAAAAACCATTTCCGCAGCAATGCGCCATCGCATCCAAACTCGAAGCCCACAGCGCATCCGAAGTTCCCTACAAATTCATCAAAAACCTTCCCAGCCTCAATCGTGGTTTCGCCTTCGCCGCACTCAAACATCCCGACGGCGGCCTGATCATGACCTACTGCGTCCACCTCCGCAGCAATCGTGGCAGCGAAGACCCGAAAATGGAAAAAATCATCGCCACCACCCGCGCCGAGGCCATCAAACAAATCATCGCCCACAAAAATGAAACCACCAAAACATACGCCGATCAGAAAATCATCGGCTGGATCATCGGTGGCGATTTCAATTCCAATCACGACCGCCAATTCCCCCTCTGCACCGCTATCGTAGATCTAACAAAAGCAGGCTTCCACAACACATGGGATAAGACTCCTTTGAAAGACCGCCTCACCTGGCGCAACAACCCACGCTTCGAAGCTTACAAACCCACCACTTTTGATTACATTTTCACTTCAGGCTTCGCCAAAAACCAAGCCGCGCTGATCCCGAACGTGCCGCTGAAAGTTTCAGATCATGCGCCGGTGGTGTTGGAACTCATGATTCAATGAATTACCGAAGATGCATGTCTCGCGCAAAGGCGCAAAGACGCAAAGTAATCAGATAGGTAACCCTATAAACAGAAATGGAACCACGGATGGACACAGATAGACACGGATAATCAAAGAGTTATGAATTTTTTCAGTCTCACCTTTTAGGTGAATGAAGAATTCTTTCTAATCCTCTTAGCATCAGTGTTAATCAGTGTTAATCAGTGGTTCATTTTCCTCTTTAGGGTAACAAATGCATTCCATCATGGCTCACACTTCGCGTCTTTGCGCCTTTGCGCGAGACCCCACTTTCCTCATCATCAGCCTATACGTATAGCGATGGTACCCCCTACCCAAAGCTCTTCTTCAGCCACAGATCGATTCCATCCACGACAAGCGCGTAAGTTTCAGAATCAAATGAGTGACCTACTCCCGGAATCTCGATGAGTTTTTTCTCACAGCGTGCCGCTTCGAATGCCTGTCGACTGTCTTCAACTGGAACCACATCGTCTTCGGTTCCGTGAATGAGCAACCATGGGCAGATCACCTCAGCTGCATTCGGCAAGATGCTGCCGATTCCTTTGAGATCATCGACATAGGATTGTGAAAGCGGACAATTTTCTTCATCCCACATAAACCCTTTTCCCGGTACCACATCGCCGAACTCGCGTTCCACAAAACCTGCGGTATCCACCATCCCCGCCAGAGAAATCAGACATTGAATCAACATCCCGCCTGATGCCGCTTTCACACCCACCGCCGCGCCCATGCTGTGACCGATATACGCGATCCGTTTTTCCTGAGGCACGGTGTTAAGAATCGACATCAGATCATCGACCTCTTTGGTGATGTTGGAATCTTCGAATTTGCCTTCGGAATCGCCGTTTCCGGAAAAGGAAAAGCGAATACACGGCCAGCCTTTTTTCGATAAACCTTCGGCAATCGCGACTAACAGCGGCCTGTCCTTGTTTCCCGTAACCCCATGCCCCAACACCACCATCGCACCCAAATGAGTCCCCTGATGGAAATCGACATCGAGACGTTCACCTTGGCTGTTTAAAATGCGACTGCTGGTTTCCATGGTTCAAAGATTTTGTCCGTTTCTTCCCGGGAAAGTCAATTCAGCAACCACGGATTTATCCAAGTCTCCTAAACCGAGTTCCATAAGCTTCCGATACTGGGCTTCGGTCGCGCGCGAGAGCGGCGTGTCGACACCGGCCTTGTTCGCGATCGCGTTCGCGATTCCGCTATCCTTCGCGGCGTGTGATGCGGAGAAATAACAATCATGCTCGCGTGCGACCATGTCGTCGCTGTCCGTTTCCAAGACGCGTGAGTTCGCGCCGGTTTGAGCAAAAATTTCCCTGAGCATGTTCAAGTCCAAACCCAAAGCCGCGCCCAAACCAAGCCCTTCAGCGAGGCCCGCGGTGTTAATGTTCATCACCATGTTTACCAAAGCCTTGATCCGCGCCGCGTTCTCCACAGGGCCGACATAGCGCAACGAGATCGACATATCTTTAAGCAAAGCCTCATGCGCTTTGAACGTTTCCTCTTCTCCGCCTATCATCAGATACAACGTTCCCTGACGCGCTTGCGTGATCGACGACGCCATACTCGCCGCCAAGGTTTTCGCCCCGACCTTTGCCGCTGCCTGCGCGGCTTTCATGTGCGCCTCGGGGCTGACCGTTGCGCAGTGAATGAACGTTTTCCCCACAGCACCTTTGAGCAAAGAATGATCGCCGGAAAAAATTTCTTCCATCGCCGCATCATCCGTCACCACCGTGAAAATCACATCAGCCGCCGCGGTGACATCCGCTAAATTCGTCATCGCCTTCGCCCCAAGCTCATCAGCCACCGATTCCGCGACCTGATGGAAATGGTCAAAAATCGCAGTCACCTCATAATCCATATCCGCCAAACGACGCGCCATGTTCGCACCCATACGACCAACTCCTACAAATCCTACTTTTTCTTTACTCATAGACCCACAGGTAAAACCCTAAGCCCAAAACCCGCAACCTCAAAAGCGGGGGTGAATGATCCAATCATTCAAACTTCCTTCGTGAGGTCTCGTAAAATTTTACGAGCGAGCATCTCATTAATCTCGCGATGTCTTGGTATCGGCTGAGTCGCGCCTGTTTTGGGGTTATGGTAAATATCGTGTTTACCACCGTGTCGGACAAGAACTGCTCCCGCAGTCTCAACTTGAGCTATCAGATCACGTCTTTTCACGCTACTTCCAACTCTTCCACTTTTTTAATTCCCGGAATGATCCCAGCAGTAAATGTCTCATGCAGATCCCGAAGATGCTCTTTAAGATCTTGAAGCGTCTCACCCTGCGTCCAGTGATCGGGATAATCATTCAAATATCCGAGAAACATCCCAGCATCCTCTTGCCAGTAGGTGAACTTTGCTTTCATGGTGGCAGATTACACTTCCATTCGATGGCTGTCTTGCTTTTTCTGCAATAGAATTAAGCGATTAAAATAATTTGTCCGGCCCTGTTTGCTTACAAGCTTTCAACATCTCCGAGGCAGCACTGCTATACCAAGCATTTTGGTTAAGGCTCTCGACCCATCTGGCGGCGACGAACAAAAAGCAAGCGCATGCGAAAGCTAGAATGGCGGACGATATCCGCACCGATTTACGCTGAGAAAATGCAGCGACCGCTATCAATACAGCGAGTATGCCGAAAAACAGGATGATGATGAAAATAGGACTCATTCGACACTACCTTTCAATACTAACCAAACAAATCTCCGCCAACCCCTCCACCGCAGCCACGGAATCCACCTGACAAAGTTTCTGCCGCAAATCTTTCGCTCCGGGAAACCCTTTGCAATAAGCCATCAGACGTCCTCGCATCGCTGTTAGAGTCTGGCGTTCGTTGCCGTATCGACTGCTCTCAACCGCCATCCGACAATGCCGCAAAATCAACGCCCACCTTTCCTCAAGTGGCACGGCTTCCATCACTTCTCCGGTTTTTAAAAAATGCTTTGCTTCGCGAAAAACCCACGGATTCTGCATCGCAGCACGTCCGATCATCACCCCGCTGACCGCCGTCTCGCGTTTGCGTTTTGCCAGATCTTCTCCACTGGAAATATCGCCATTGCCGATCACTGGAATCTTCACCGCACGTGCCACGGCATCGATCGTTTCCCAATCGGCCTCACCAGAATATCCCTGCGCCCGGGTCCGGCCATGCACCGCGATCGCCTGCATCCCGCAATCGACCAAAGTTTTTGCGACTTCCACCGCGTTCACCGAATCCGCATCCCACCCGATCCGGATTTTTGCGGTCACCGGCACGTCCATCCCGACTGCCTTCGCGACCCCCTCCGCCACACTGGCCAATAAAGGACAATCCCGCAGCAGGGAGGATCCGCCATTTCGTGAAACGACCTTGTTCACCGGACAACCGAAATTGATATCGATGAAATCCGGAATCCGTCCTGCGAGTCCCTTATCAATAATCTTCCGAGCCGCTTCCCCCATCCGCTCGCCATCCGCGCCAAAAAGCTGCACGCCCACGGGCCGCTGACCTTCGTCAAACTCAGTGTATTTCCGCGTTCGTTCGTCCGCCTGCATGATCCCCTCGGCGCTGACAAACTCCGTCACCATCACGTCCGCGCCCATTTCCTTGCAGATCCTGCGGAAAATCAAATCCGTCACCCCCGCCATCGGCGCGAGATACAAGGGGAATTTTCCGTCTGAAAACCAGTGAAGCACGCCGGAACCTTAGCACCCCCGTCAATCTCTTTGGAAATGAAATCACACTTACGTGATACAATACGAATCGATGAGAAAATGGTAATTAGCCCGCCGGAGTCAGAATGACCAATGAGGGGAAATAGGAGCGAAGGTAACCACGATCGAGGGAGGCGAGGCGCTCTGCCTGCATACCGGCGTGTACGGCAATGAGAAAGTCAGGGATTAGGTTCTGGCGTGGCCCGCCGTTACGCCTGTAAGACATGAATATCTGGCCGGCGAGATAAGCGGTTGCAGGGGCGATAGGATCGTAGAAAATGTGCAGGAGATCCAAGTCTGCCTGAGCCGCTTCCACGTCCGGATAAGTAATGGAAAACTCCGCAAATGCAATCGGTGAAATAAGCAATTGGCCTTCGCTGGCCGCAGTCTGAAGGCAATTCCTCCATGCCTCCCAACCGCTTTGTTTGCGCACGAGCAGAAGAAGAACGGAACTGTCAATGGCGGTGCGCATGGCGAAATCTTTCAGGGTGAAATCCTAGCGGGTAGCTCAACTGGGCCGCGCAGTTCATCCATGATTTCAAGCACGGTCATGTCACCCCATGGATCGGTCGCAGCCTTCCCGAATTGTTCCCATGCCTCGGTTGAAATCGTCTTGGTGGCTTTGAGAAAAGGGGCATTTTCATCAAATTCCAGAACGTCACCGGGCTTTAAATGGAGTTGTTTGCGGATATGAACCGGTATTGTGATCTGACCTTTT
The DNA here is from genome assembly GCA_044354135.1 of Luteolibacter sp. Taxonomy (GTDB): domain Bacteria; phylum Verrucomicrobiota; class Verrucomicrobiia; order Verrucomicrobiales; family Akkermansiaceae; genus Luteolibacter. The sequence continues at coordinate 30,575 of JBILAN010000003.1, read as the reverse complement.
GAAGTAAGGGTCGCTTGCATGATTGAAAAAGTAAACCTAATAAGTAAGGAAGTAAAGTAAGATTCTCAGGCGAAGTTGCGCAAATCTTTCAGTGCTCGCTCGTCGAATCTATAAACCCAGCTCATGCTTCACATCGTCTGCTGAATAAGCCTTCGCGCGCTCTACCAAACGTTGTGTAGCCAAGTAAACATCCTCAAGATCCTCAATATCCTCAATATCCTCGAGATACTCGAGGATCGCTTCTCTGGCATAAAACGTTTTGGTTCGTCCCGTCTTCTTGGCCAATTTCTCCAAACGACTCTGAATTTCCGGATCCAATCAAATTGCTAGGATACTTTAAATCTAATCTGCTCTAAAGATGTAGCAAGTTGTCATTTGGAAATGATCTGCATGAAATCAAATCGACTTCCACTTGCATGCCACCCGCTTCTCATCTACCCACGCGCCGTCCCTATGAGCAATTACCGCGTCCTCGTCTCCGATCCCATTTCTGAAAAAGGTGTAGAAGCCCTACGCTCCACTCCTAACATCACCGTCGATGTCAACACCGGCCTCGCTCCGGAAGAATTGAAAAAAATCATCGGCCAATACCACGGACTCGTCGTCCGTTCTCAGACCAAAGTCACTCGTGATATCCTCGCGTCCGCAACCAACTTGAAAGCCATCGGTCGCGCGGGTGTCGGCGTAGACAACATCGATCGTGAAGCCGCAACCGACCACGGCGTCATCGTGATGAACACGCCTTCCGGCAACACGATCTCCACCGCCGAACACGCCTTCACGCTCATGCTTTCCGCAGCAAGAAACATCGGCCCCGCCCACGCAGGCGTGCTTGCAGGTGATTTCAACGCCGCTCGCAAAGCCTTCCAAGGCATAGAACTCAACGGCAAACGACTCGCCGTCCTGGGTATGGGCCGGATCGGCAGCGAGTTCACCAAACGCGCCCAAGCCTTCAACATGGATGTCGTTGCTTATGATCCGTTTCTAACAGAGTCACGTGCACGTGAACTCAAAGTCACTCTCGCAGAGTCACCCGACATCGCCCTCAAAGGCGCCGATGTTGTAACTCTTCACGTGCCTCTAACAGAAAACACACAACACATCATGAACAAAGAGCGCATCGCTCTCATGAACAAAGGCGCTCTCATCATCAACTGCGCACGCGGTGGCCTTATCGACGAAGTCGCTCTGAAAGAAGCGATCGACTCCGGTCACATCGCAGGTTGCGGACTCGACGTATTCGAAAACGAACCTCCTGCTGCGGACCATCCGCTTTTCAGCCTCAAAAAACACATCGCTTTCACCCCTCACTTGGGAGCTTCCACCAACGAGGCCCAAGAAAATGTCGGAATTGAAGTCGCCATCCAAATCCGCGATTTCCTCACCACCGGAGAAATTCGCAACGCGATCAACATGCCTTCGCTGGATGCCGCAGCCATTGCCGCCATCGGCCCTTATCTCGATCTCGCCTCTGCTCTCGGCACCCTGCTAGCAAAACTCGGCCCTGCAAACCCGGATTCTATCCGCGTTTCCTACCATGGTGACCTTGCCACCAAAGACACTGGTCTCATTTCCCGCACCGCTCTTTTCCGCCTGCTCTCGTGCTCCCGTGCCGATGGCCAAGTCAATTTGGTCAACGCACCCGCCATCGCCAAGTCCATGGGCCTCGACCTTGTCGAATCCACAATCAGCGCCCAAACTGAGTTCAATGACCTCCTCGTGGTCGAACTCCGCAAAGGAAATGAAAAATTCCGGGTCGCCGGCACCATCATCGGCCGCAGCCCACGCATTGTTGAAATCGACCGCCTCTTCGTCGATACCCCGATCAAAGGTCACTTCCTCATCGTTCGCAACGACGACCGCCCGGGTATCGTCGGGGCTGTAGGCACGATCCTCGGCAATGGTGGCCAAAACATTGCTAACCTTTCTCTTGCCCGCAATAAGTCGGAAAGAAACGCCCTTTCCATCATCGAGCTCGATGACACCCTGCCCGCTGATATCATGGAAGCCATCCGTGCCATCCCAGGCGTCACTTCAGCGACTGGTATCAGCCTCTGATTTTTCCTAAACTTATCCTTGCCAATAGACGTCTCACGTTTCTATTCTATCTTCAGTATGAAAAAACTCCTGTTCATCGCCGCCAGCGTTGTTGCCCTCTCAGGCTTCGCAGCCGCTGACATCCAATCCCCTCCTGGCTCACACTACACGGCGACTCGTAAACTCGGACGCGCACTCAGCAATATCTTCTATGGTGTCGTAGAAATTCCTGAAACGATCGTTCGCAGAACCGATACCTACGGCGCAAAAGCCGGCTGGAGCTACGGCGCTGTCGATGGCACAAACCGCGCCTTCAAACGCCTCGGATATGGCTTCTACGAGCTGTTCACCTTCACTTGCCCAACCTATCGCGGAACTTTCAAACCCCCTTACGAAAAATGCGGGGCAGACAACCGCATCGAAATGAACGTGCATGAAGGCCTCTCAGAGTTCCCACCAGAACTCGGTTTCGAAGGCTACTACAGCCACGTTCGCAGCAACTCTTACTAAAATTAGGCAACGTTTCTTCATAAACCCGACCGATATGAATCAGTCGGGTTTTTTTTATTTTGCTGACTGGTTTCCGGCTTTTCTGGAAAAACTCGCATTCTTCGCAAAATTTCGCTTGTCCTGCCCCACAAATTCCACCAACCTCCGCGCCCGCCCGCAAGGGGCAATCCCAAAACGTCACACCATGTCAGTTTCTCTCCGTCTCAATCGCAAGGGCACCAAAGATCGCCCTTACTACAAAATCGTAGCCGTCGACAGCCGCAAGCGTCGCGACGGTCGCTATATCGAACAAATCGGCACCTACAACCCACTCGTTGAAGGCACGAACTATGAAATCGATCTTGCCAAAGCAGACAAATGGCTCGCTGTTGGTGCAAAACCATCCGAGACCGTCAACAGCTTCATTCGCAAAGCCCGCACAGCAGCTACCAAGTAATCCAAGGATTATCCCATCTTCTAAAGACCGCACCCACCCAGGATGCGGTCTTTTTTTTATTTTCTATCCATCCCTATTCGAACCGCTAGGAATTTTCTTAACCCTCACTCATGTCTCAAGAAACGTTCGAGCAATTCATGCAGCGTTGCCTCCATGACCCGCAACGTGGTTACTACGCAAAAAATATCCGAGCGATCGGCTCACGTGGCGATTTCACCACAGCCCCCCAACTCTCCTCCGCCCCCGCAAAAGCCATCGCCTCATGGGCCACTCAGGCCATGCGAACCCATCAAACCCGAAACCTGATTGAGATCGGTCCGGGCATGGGAACCCTCTCCCAACAAATCCTCCGCCACCTACCCCTCACGCTGCGCTTAACGACCAAACTCCACTTGGTCGATTCCTCACCCATCCTTATCAATTACCAAAAAAAAACCCTCGGTAAACGAGCTTCATATCACGAAACCATTCAACAAGCCCTGGAATCATGCAAAGGCAATGCCGTCATCTTCTCCAACGAACTCGTCGATGCTTTTCCTGTTCGCTTGTTTCAAAAAACTCATAATCAATGGCAGGAAATATCAGTCATTCATTCAGAAAATCGAACTACCGAAATTTTAACCAATCCGGGTTCATTGCCGGAATCCTCAATATTCAAAGGAAATTTCCCAATCGGCCAACGCGTCGAAATTCACGAGTCATATCATAAATGGTTACAATCGTGGTTACCTATCTGGAGACGAGGAGAAATGCTCACCATCGATTACGGGACACTCGCCAAAGATCTCTATCATCGCCAGCCCCATGGCTCTTTGCGTGGATACCTACTCCAGCAACGCATCCAAGGCACTGATATCTATCAAAACCCCGGACTCCAAGACCTTACCGCAGACGTAAATTTCAACGACCTCATCGAATGGGGAAAACCATTTCTCCAACACGAAGCCCCGGTAAATTTGGCCGAATTCATCCGGTCCCACACCCAAGCCAAAGACGACCAAATCCTCAATGCCTGCCATTATTTCATGACCCTCCGCCAATTTCCCGTTCCTTAAATCTAAATTCAGGCATTTCGATGGATTGACACCGCCAATTCACTTGACCATCTTGGCATTCTACTCATCCGTTAGTATGAAAATTACTAACCTTACTAAAATCCTATCTTCCCAAAAATACAGTGTTCTCAAACGAAGACTATCTTGCAGATCTCCTTGTTGAAGCCGGCCACCTAACAGCCGTGCAACTTCGCGACACACGCGCTGCACTTGATGCAAACCAAACCATCATTAAATATCTTCTCTCAGCAGGAACGATTACCGAAGAACAAGTTAGTGAAACCCTAGCTAACAACGCTGGCGTTCCTTTCGTCATGATTCACCAGCTCAATCTCGACCCATCGATCATCACCTCGATACCTGATGATGTCGTGCGTCGTTTCCGAGCGATCCCCATTGCCGATGATGGCACGTTCCTCACTGTCGCTGTATCGGACCCTCTGAACTTCGAAACCCTCGATAGCTTACCTCACGTCACAGGCAGAGAAATCAATTTTTCCTGCGCAACCCCAACCGATATCTCAAATCATCTCCGCCAATTCTATAACTCTGATGAAGAGCAAACGAAAGATATCAGTAATGAATTCAATGTCTCAACTGGAGATACTGAAGCCGGCGCCGAAACCGGCGACGCACCCGTCATTCGTCTCGTTCAACAAACGCTAACCGATGCATTTCGCTTAAAAGCTTCCGATATCCATATCGAACCTCTCGAAACTTCTGTCCGAGTCCGCTACCGCCTTGATGGTAAATTGGTCCACGTCGATTCACACCCGAAAAAACTCCTGCCCGCCATCATTGCTCGCCTCAAAGTCATGAGCGGCACAATGTCGATCGCCGAAAAACGACTTCCTCAAGACGGTCGTATCCAACTCAAAATGGGTGATAAAGAAGTCGATCTCCGTGTTTCATCCGTGCCTTCCAACCACGGCGAATCCATCGTCATGCGTATTCTCGACAAGACTGCCTTGTTACTCGGCTTACCCGAACTCGGATTCTTTTCGGATGACCAAGCACAGTTTGAAAAACTTCTCGGACTACCCGATGGCATCATCCTCGTCACTGGTCCTACGGGCTCAGGTAAAACCACTACTCTCTACGCCTGTCTCAACGTCATCAACCGACCCGATAAAAAAATCATCACCGTTGAAGATCCCGTCGAGTATGAGTTGCCTGGTATTAACCAAGTCATGGTGAAAGCAGAAATCGGTATGAGCTTTGCCGCCGCCCTACGCGCCATGCTACGCCAAGCTCCCAACATTATCATGATCGGTGAAATTCGAGATGCGGAAACCGCAAATATCGCGATCAACGCATCTCTAACAGGTCACTTGGTTTTTTCCACTTTGCATACCAATGACGCACCTTCTGCCGTCGCACGTCTCGCCGATATCGGAGTCAAACCCTTCCTGATTGCCTCCGCTGTACGCTCTATTCTCGCTCAACGCCTCGTTCGCAAACTCTGCCCCATCTGCAAAGCTCCTGCTGAACTCACCGAAAAACAATTGCGAGCTCTACACCTCGATATTTCACGTGTCACGGATTCCTCAATCTACGGCCCAACCGGTTGCGAAAAATGCCGCGGCAATGGTTATCGCGGACGTATGGGAATCTTCGAACTTTTCAACATCGATGATGAAGTCCGCTCACTCATCAATACTGAACAAACCACCACACAACTCCGCAGACGCGCCCGCGAACTAGGTATGCGCACGCTCCGGGAGGATGGAATTAGGAAAATCCTAGCCGGCATCACCTCAGCGGATGAGGTTATCCATGCAACCATGGGCGACCTCGAGTAACCATCTTCAACAAAAAAACTTTCCTGCATAGAACCCAACCATGGATAATAGCCAACTTCTAGAATTATTCCAAACGAGAGGCCTGGTCGACGCTTCGCTCACTGAGGAAATTCTCGGTGAAATCGAAAACAGCGGAAAAACAGTCCCCGAACTGCTGGCAGACTTCGGCATCATCCAACACCGGGATGACGTCTGGCCTATCATCGCCAGTGAACTTGGAGCAAATACGGTCAACCTCAAAAACTGGACCCCTCCCAAAGCCCTACTCGAACTCGTTCCCGCTGGAACGGCTCGTCTCCACGGTGCTCTCCCTGTCAACTTTGACGACCAAGGACTTCACATCGCCCTAGTCGATCCACTCAATCCGCAAACTATCGAAAATTTACGTTTCACTCTTGGTCGTGAAATCATCGTTGTCGTCGCGCCCGACTACCTCGTCGAAGCAAAAATCAACGAATGTTACGGTGGCGAAGGCAGTGCCATGCAAGACATCCTCGGCCAACTCGATATCGATGCCAGTGCCATCAATGCCGCCAATATCGAGGCTGAAGCAAACTCCGCACCCATCGTGCGTTACGTTGATCTCGTACTCTATCAAGCCATCAAAGAGAAAGCTTCCGATATTCATTTCGAGCCTTTCGAAAAGGACTTCAAAATTCGCTATCGTGTCGACGGCGCGCTATACGAAATGGCACCACCACCCATTCACCTCGCCCTGCCTATTATCTCACGGATAAAAGTCATGGCTAACTTGAACATTGCTGAGCGACGCATCCCTCAAGACGGACGCATCGTGAAACAGATCGGCGAGAAACAAGTTGATATGCGGGTTTCCACCCTCCCTACCCACCACGGCGAATCCGTCGTGCTTCGGGTGCTCGACCGCTCATCTGTAAACCTCAGCCTTGAAAACCTGGGACTTCCTCCAGAAATCTACGAATATATCGGAGACACCATCGAGAAACCCAACGGCATCTTTATTGTCACTGGTCCCACTGGTGCAGGAAAAACCACCACGCTCTACGCCGGTCTCCGCCGCATCAACACCATCGATGCCAAGCTTCTCACCGCAGAGGATCCTGTCGAGTATGACATCGATGGCATCATCCAAATCCCCATTAACGAGGGAATTGGCTTGGACTTTCCCCGTGTCCTCCGCGCATTCCTTCGTCAAGATCCAGATCGTATCATGATCGGGGAAATGCGAGACAAAGATACTGCCACTATCGCAATTCAAGCATCTCTAACAGGTCACTTGGTCCTTTCCACACTTCATACGAATGATTCCGCAGGTGCCGTTACCCGTCTGATCGACATGGGCTGCGAACCTTTCCTTGTGGCGGCATCTTTGGAAGGCGTTCTCGCCCAACGCCTCGTCAGAACCATCTGCAAAGACTGCATCAGTCCCTACGAACCCAGCGAGGCAATCCTGAATCAGCTCGGTGTCTCTCCTCACGAACTAGGCGACAAACAATTCTACACTGGGGCAGGCTGCGATGCTTGCGGCCAATCTGGTTATCGGGGACGTGCCGGTCTGTATGAACTTCTCAATATCTCCGAGCCAATCCGAGAACTCATCACCAACCGCGCTCCAACCGTCGTCATTAAACAAAAAGCCATTGAACTCGGGATGACCACCCTCCGTGAAGACGGCCTACGTAACATCTACATGGGTAAAACCACCATCGAAGAGGTACTCAAATACACCTAAATATGCCTAGTTCCTCAACTTTCTTCTTCTGATATCAAAAAAAATGTTTTATCATCCAAAGTAATTCAGTCCTTAATAAGAAAAAATCCTTATGCCTAACTTCATATACTCCGCACTCGATGCAAAAGGTGAGCAAACCGATGGCGTGCTTTCCGCCGCATCTGAAGCTGAAGCCATTCAAACACTGAGAGCTTCTCATCTGTTTCCTACCCAAGTGTATGAAGAAGGCACGGCAAATGCCAATGCTGGCGCTAAAGGATCAAAAAAGGCCAAACCAAAGAGTAAATCCAGTTTGACAAACGCCTCCATCGGCAAAAGCAAAGGCAACGTGAAGCCGAAGGTTCTGATGATTTTCACTAGGCAGCTGGCAACACTGATCGATGCAGGTCTACCCCTACTTCGCTCCCTCACCGTTCTCGGCAAACAAGAACCCAATCCCGTTCTGAAAGCCACCATTTCATCCCTGGCAGATTCTGTTCAAGGCGGCTCTACCTTCTCCGAATCCCTCGCCCAACACCCAAACATGTTCAATAAACTTTATGTGAACATGGTCAAAGCTGGTGAACTAGGCGGTGTGCTGGAAGTCGTCCTCAACCGTCTCGCCGAATACCAAGAAAAGGCTCATAAACTGAAAAACAAAATCGTTTCAGCCATGGTATACCCCGCGATCGTGATGTTCATCGCTGTCGCCATTCTGGTATTCCTGATGATCTTCATCGTACCCAAATTCAAAGAAATGTTTGCAAACAGCGACTCCGAGCTCCCTCTGATCTCTCAGATCGTCTTCGGCTTCTCGGAATTCTGCCTAGCCTCTCCCATCTCCATCATCCCCAACGTCGTCTGGCTCTTCGTGGCTGGCTTTATTGTCTACTTGGGCATCGGCGCCATGGGAAAAACCAAAGGCGGACGCGAAATGGTTGATAAACTAAAACTTCACATGCCTGTTTTCGGAGATATTCAAAGAAAATCTGCTGTCTCTCGCTTCGCAAGGACACTCGGAACGCTTGTCACATCCGGTGTTCCCATCCTCCAGGCCTTGAACATCACTCGTGATACCGCAGGCAATGTCATCATCTCCAACGCCATCTCCAAAGTCCACGAAGCCGTCAAAGAAGGTGAGTCCATTGTCACTCCACTCTCCGCAAGCGGAGTATTTCCTAACATGCTCATTTCCATGGTCGATGTCGGCGAAGAAACCGGACAATTACCAGAGATGCTTCTCAAAGTAGCTGACGTTTATGATGACGAAGTCGATAACGCGGTCACAGCGCTCACATCCATCTTGGAGCCTATCATGATCGTGTTCCTTGCTTTGGTCGTCGGCGCTGTTGTATTCGCTCTCTTCCTCCCACTTATCAAAATGATTCAAACGATGGGCGAGCAACAATAACCGCTCATATCCATGAAACTAAACCCTAAATTCAAACATCAACAAGGCTTCACCCTTGCCGAGTTGATGATTGTTATAGCGATTATTATTATACTTGCGGGTATCGTCATCGGAAGCATGCAATTCGTCAAAACCAGACAAAAAAACAATCAAGCAGAGATCCAAATCAAACTGCTCGAAAATGCGATTCAACATTACCATACCGATAACGGTGAATATCCTGGAGACGCGGATGCAGGCGGCACAACAGGCACGGGTCAATCCAACATGCTTTACAGAGCCCTATTTTATGACGGTTACCTAGCTGATAATAACAGCCTGATTTACCTATCAGAGCTAGATCCAGCAACGGACGTTCAAAAATGGATCGATGGCACTGGAGCTTCTGCAACCATCGTCGATCCATGGGGCGAAGAATACCGCTACCGACGCGGCTCTGCTGCAATGAACCCAGATTACGATCTCTGGTCGACTGGATCTGATGGCCCCGATGGCACTAGCGGTAACGATAAGGACGATATTAAAAATTTCTAATGATCAGTCTTTGATCGGAAAATGCCATGGTTTTCCTTTTTCAAAGAACTCTTTAAAATCCGGATACTCCTGCAAAAAGATCTCTTGATCATGCGGACCTCTGACTGCGACTTGCAATTGCATCGCGGCTATCAATAAGAAAATAACTGCGATGATTTTAACCGCATTCACAGGAGCCACCGTGACCTTGTGTCGACCGATGTGATCCCAAACCGGCTTGCCTATGTTCCTAGCAGTAAACCAACTCATCACATGACAAAGCGCAGTCAGCAATCCCCATCCAAACCCCAAACCAGCGATCCATACAATCAAAGATCTCAACATCGCTGATTTCAAGGTCAGCGCAGAACCATCTTCGTTCACAACCCGAATTCCTAACAACCACTTTCCTGGAGTTGTTCCAAACCAGTGCAATAACGCAGCCTCGATTGCAAACCACGGTATGAATAACAACAATTGCACCCACTGATTCAAAATCATCTCCTTAATATTCCCGCCTGCCACATACATCAGCATCCACCATGCTGCCAAATAAATCATCAAATCAAACCACCTCGCCCAAAACCTTCTGACAAGATACGGACATTTTATCTTAGATAAAACTTGATTGCGAGCAGCAGGAAAAACCGCCGGCAATGCCGGAGGTTGAATGGCCTTAGCCGTTTCAAACTCATTTTTAAATAAATCGATCTCCTGAAGTTTCACCCAGCCGGGCAATCCTTCATGCCACGCATAATCATCGGAACCAAGAAGCTGATTGAATATCCGATCACGAATCTCGTAATCGTTAAATGGCCCCGTCTTTTTGCCGTTCTGTATTAGCCAAATTTCCATGATTACAAATTTCTAAGAGACTTTGCCGCATCGCTTCGCGCAGCAAAGAATGCCGGCACCAATGCAGCAAGCGAGCATAACACAAATGCCATCAATCCGATAAACAATTGTTCAACTGGATTATTGTAGACAGGTATCACACCAGAACCTGTTAGAGATGCTGAAAACGGATCAAATCCCAAAACACGCATAGCCTCTTGTATGTAGCCCCGGAAATAAATCACTAACCTTCCAATACCAATGCCTAAAACAGCGCCCGAAAATCCCAACAACATCCCCTGATATAAGAAAACTTTAACAATCTGTATGGGAGCAGCGCCCAGCGCTTTCATGACACCTATCTCACGTCGCTTTTGAATCGTCACGGTGAACATCACTGCCATCATCGAAAAAGCTGAAATCAAAACGATAAATGATAAAACGAAATACATCATGACTCGCTGCTGACTGATCAGCTGGAAAAATGGCTTATATTCATCTCCCCAAGTTTTAACATATTCCACAGATCCTAAATGCTGTCTCACTTTGATCGCTACAGGCTCTGCTTGATATGGATCTTCCAATCGCAACGCAACTCCCTGAACCCCATCAGTCAACCCAGCTAAATCCTGAGCCAAGGGCAAAGGAACGAATATATCTGGTGTCACCGCCATCTGCGATGCCGCATAAACCCCTATCACTTGGACTTCTTTTGGCAGGACCAAGTTCTTGATACCTTTTAAAATTTCCCCATCCATCTCCGCTTCATCGGTTTTGGACAACGCTTCATAAGCTTGGATCAGCTTCGCCTTATTCTCAGCGGAAAATCTGAAAATCTTTTTATCCTCGCTGGGTTCACCACCTTCCATTGCCTTCAAAAGATCAAACACCATGACTTTTTCCAATTCACGGAGAGGCTCCGAATGAATCTGAGCCCAAGAATCATAAACCCCAATCAATTTATCAAAAGAGATCTCAAAACCATCCCCAACCTGCTTCAAATCCTCCTGAAAAACTTTAGTCATTATCGCCCACGGCTCGGCATGTTCCTCTCTAACGACTGGCTTCTCAGTCACTTTGTAAGCATCCATCACGCTCTCGAAATTCCGGGTCGAATACAACCGCATCGTATCACCGACCCGGAGTCCGAATTGCCCGGCTATAATCGATGATACAACCGCCCTATCATCTAATCCTAAATCCGAATTTGATTCGGGAAAATTATCCAAATCTAACATTTTAGCCACACCGGAAACTTGATTTGGATCACTGGTATCAACTCCTCGAAATGAGACGGGCTTTTGCCAAGAGCCGACATCAAGAATCACGTTATCCGATATATGAGCTGTCGCTGCTTTGACCCCTTCAACTTTTAAAAGCTCTTTTGCAAGCAACTGCCATGCTGGAATTTCAGCGCCTTCCTCTTGCGAATCAGCAGGAGCCTCCATCCCAGTATAAACAAGTATATGAGGAGTGAAGCCTAGCAATTTTGCCTTCACATCTCTCTCAATTCCCGCAAATCCAGCCATTACCACCACCAAAACCAAAACCCCCAACACCACTCCGATGAGCGAAATCAGCGTGAACGAGGACAACACGGCACGACGCGGATTGAGATACCGCCTGGCCAACATGAAACTGAAAGATCGCTTTTTGATACGGAGACCTAGCCCCATCCTCGCTCCAGAATCAACCTCGTTCTTCATCGAATCTAGATTCAGCTGAAATACCTGCCCTCAATGCTCACGCGAGAGCATCCATTCGGCAATCTCACGCAACCTGGCACCGCGTTCACCGAAAATACCCAATGCATCCAAAGCCTCATGAGTCAGGCGCTCAGCTTCAATCCGAGATTCTTCCAAGCCCCAAACCGATGGATAGGTCGACTTATTCGCCGCCACATCTTTACCCGCGGTTTTGCCAAGGCTTTTGGTAGTTTGGGTGACATCCAAAATGTCGTCGATCACCTGAAATGCCAGACCAAGCGAATATCCAAAGTCGCTCAATGCCGACAATTGTTCAGTGCTCGCATTCGCAGTCATTCCCCCTAAACGCAGAGAAGTCACTAACAACGCGGCGGTCTTTGCTTCATGAATCGCAAGCAATTGCTCTTTATTGAGTTGCTGACCTTCGCCTTCCAAATCCAAAACCTGGCCACCAATTAACTTGCGGCTACCACCGGCAGATGCCAGCTCGGAAATCATATCCCCAACCATGTAACGCGCGCTCGGTTCAGATTTCGCTAACAAGGCAAATGATTCGGTCAACAAGGCATCCCCGCAGAGCACAGCCATGCCCTCCCCATAAACCTTGTGACAGGTCGGGCGCCCACGCCGCAAATCATCGTCATCCATACACGGCAAATCGTCATGCACCAGAGAATAGGTATGCATCAACTCAACCGCACATGCTGCTCTGAGAGCCGATGCCTGAGTTCCGCCACATGCCTCAGCCGCAGCGATGCAAAGAACCGGACGCAGACGTTTCCCGCCAGCGAAGATCGCATAACGCATTGCCTCATGGATCGCACCTGGAGTCTCACCTGGCATAGGCAGGAAATCATCCAACGCCACATCCACATCAGAAACCAAAGTTTTCAAATAGTCTTTGAGATCTTCATTCATGAAAATGTAATCAGAGAATTTCCGCAATCTGCACCGCATTGAGAGCGGCACCTTTACGCACCTGATCGCCAACGACCCACAAATCCAAGGCATTTTCTAACACCAGGTTTTTACGTATCCGCCCCACCAAGCAATCATCCTTGCCCGTTGTATCTAATGGAACTGGAAAAAGTTTCTGCGAAGGATCATCCATCACTTTAATGCCAGGTTTACCAAGAAAGGCGTTTCTCGCCTCTTCAACACTTGGTTCTTTGCTGAACTTGGCGGTGATCGAAACCGAATGCGAGCGATACACCGGCACACGAACACAGGTGCATGAAACTTTCAAACTTGGATGACCTAGAATCTTACGACCCTCGTTAGCCATTTTCATCTCCTCTTTGGTGTAACCATTTTCCGTAAAGACATCCACTTGAGGAATCACGTTGAAAGCAATCTGACGTGGATAAACTTTCGGCGTGAATGGCTGACCCGTCGCGATGGCTTTCACCTGCTCTTCAAGCTCAATGATTCCCTGCGCACCAGACCCAGATACCGCTTGGTAACTCGATGCGATCACACTCTCCAAACCAAACTGCTCATGCAACGGCGCCAGCGCCATCAGTGAAATAATCGTGGTGCAGTTCGGATTTGCGATGATCCCTTTCGGCCGGTTCTTTACCGCCTCAGGATTAATCTCAGGAACCACCAGGGGAACACCATCATCCATTCGGAATGCCGATGAATTATCAATCACCACCGCTCCTGCCGCAGCGGCTGAGGGCGCAAAATCTCTGGAAATATCGCCACCTGCACTGAACAACGCGATGTCGATACCCTGAAATGAATCATGCGTCAGCTCCTTGATGACGATCTCCTTACCTCGGAAAGTCATCTTCTTGCCAGCCGAACGCGCCGATGCCAAAAGCGTCAACTCGCTCAATTCAAAGTTCCTTTGCTCAAGGCAAAGAAGCATTTCCACGCCGACGGCACCCGTCGCTCCTACTATTGCCACATGAGGTAATTTCATTGTTTCTGATTCAGCCGGCTCTGCCGGGCCGCGAAAACTAGGCTCAAGTTCTCGACCTTGCAATCCCTAAGCAATTTTCTAAATACTTAACCTTTCTTGACAATCTGCCCCAAATCGCTTTCAAACATAAGCACTTCGGAAATGGCCAAGACCAAGTTCACACCACAAAAGCTTGCGCGCCTGGAGTCGAGAGTCCGTTTTATCAAGGGCACAAATCGACTTCTCTACCTTACTACGGCCATATCTTGCGGCTTATTGGTGATAGCATCTGCCTTTCCTTACAAACGGGAGAACGACAAACTCCAAGCCAAACTTCGCAGCTCTCAAGACCGCGAACAGGCAGCTTTGGACATCAAAGAACATCGGGAAATTGAACTCAATGCTCTGCGCGAAGACCAAGCATATTTGGAAGTTCATGCTCGGGATCGTCTGAACTACTATCGCAAAGGCGAAAAAATTCTTCGTTTCGAGCGTGATCGTTAACCTGCCGCATCTCGCGTTACCGGTTGACCCCAACTCGCCTCGCGGTTTAAAACCCACTCATGCCTAACGCGAAGAAAGCTATCTTCCTATCTCTTCTGCTTCTCTCACCAGTCGCAAGAGCACAACACGTCATCGTGTGTGGCGGCCCCGCTCTGCGTGCATGGGAAGATTATCGCACTGAAGAAGATCGTCACGATCGCTGGTGGGCGAATTTCGTGCGTGCTTCCACACTGCGCATGGCAGAAATCCGTCTCACTTACGGCAGCGATGCTCCGCTGGTCTGGATGGTTTACAAACCTGGTTACGAATTAAGAGGCCGCGAGGATCAGAAACCCTACACCACATGGATTGCCGAACAGGCCGCCAAACGCAACGCCACCCTGATTTGGTTCAATACATCTTCCGAGTATATTTCCAAAATCAACGCGCGCCCGAAAAAATCGGTGGTAACTTACGATTACTTCGGGCACTCTAACAAATTCGCATTCATGTTCGAATACGGCAGTGATATCATAGCTGTATCGACCGAGTGGCTACATGAAGACGATATTTCAAAGCTCAACTCTTCCATCTTTGCCAAAAACGCCATTTGTAAATCATGGGGCTGTCATACTGGCGCATCCATGTCCTACGTATGGGAAAACAAGCTCGGCATCCCGCTCATCGGAGCAAAAGGAAAAACCCTCTACACCAAAGTCGGCCAAGGTGAAATGCCCACAGGCTTTGAAGGCTGGAGCCGTTGATCCCCTTAATTTCTAATTTCCTAACCGCTTATTATCTCATTTTCTAACCATGACTCTTAAAGAACTCCAAGACCTCCACTCTCTTCCTTTTTTTGAACTCATTCAAAAATCCAGAAAAGTTCACGAATCAAACTGGGACAAGCCTGAGGTTCAACTCTGCACACTCCTCTCCATTAAAACCGGCGGATGCTCCGAGGATTGCTCCTACTGCGCCCAATCCGCACGCTACAAATCCGGTGTCGAAAGCGAACGTCTCATGTCAAAATGCGATGTTTTAGAACGCGCCAAAGTCGCAGCTGATTCAGGCTCAACCCGTTTCTGCATGGGCGCGGCATGGCGTGGTGTCCGTGGTGGCACCCAACGCTTCGAGCAAGTTCTGGATATCATCCAAGACGTTTCCAAACTCGGCATGGAAGTCTGCGTTACACTCGGCGAACTCGGACCGGAGGAAGCCAAACAACTCAAACAAGCCGGCGTCACTGCTTACAATCACAACCTCGACACATCACCCGAGCATTACCCTAACATTGTTACTTCTCACACTTACGAAGATCGTCTCCGCACCATCCAAAACGTCCAAGATGCAGGCATGTCGGTTTGCTGCGGCGGAATTCTTGGTTTGGGTGAAACGATCACCGATCGCCTGCGGATGTTAGAAATTATTTCCAACTTCACTCCACAACCCGAATCAGTACCGATCAACTCCCTCATGCCTATGCCTGGCACGCCCTTGGCAGAAAACCCACAAGTCGATACCTTTGATATTGTGCGCATGATCGCCGTAACACGGATCGCCATACCAAAAGCAAAAGTGCGCCTCTCCGCAGGTCGCACACGCCTCTCCGATGAAGCTCAAGCCCTCTGCTTCTTCGCTGGCGCGAATTCGATCTTCTATGGAGACAAACTCCTGACTGCTGAGAATCCCTCGGTCAAAAAGGATCAAGCCCTACTCAGCAAACTCGGCCTTTTCCCTCTGGCACCGGTCCTCCCACAATCCGCACCCGAGACCGCTTGTGTCTGATTTTTAAGAAGCGCCACAAATATCTTCGAATAAATTCAAATCAGCCACGTCTACCTAACCATGAAGACCATGAAATTTTGAAGTGGAGAATCCCGCTCAAATTACTTGATCTCCCATGGAAATACACGTATTCATTTAATCACTCCTAACTAAATTATGAAAAAACTATCCCTTCTCATGATCGCAGCTGTCTCCAGCATCGCTCTCAGCAACTGCACAGCCCCAACCGGACCTAACACCCAACGCGGTGCTCTCGGTGGCGCACTTCTCGGCGCAGCAGCAGGTGGCGTCCTCGGTCACCAATCCGGCAACGCACTCGAAGGTGCTGCTATCGGTGGCGCACTCGGTGCAGGTGCAGGTGCCGTCTATGGCAACTCCCAAGACCAGAACCAATACTAAGATTCAGGGCTTCAATCCCTTTCCAAAAAACCGCAAGGCATAAAACCCTGCGGTTTTTTTATTTCAGAAAAGCTTTGCCATTCCGAAATATCCGACTATAGCCCTCCGCAAGAAGGCACTGCCTTCAAGCTTGCAAGTTCTTTGCTGGCGCTTTTTCCGGTCTACTTCGATGAGAGATTGCAAGAGGTTCACACCGATCTCATCGATCCCTACCAGCCCGCAGACATCTGCATTTGCTGGTCTTTAGAAATAAGACATGACCACTACATTTGAAGCGATGGCTCTTGCCGCGCCCTTGAAACAAGTTCTTAACGAACTCAACTACACCACCCCTTCCCCCGTCCAAGCCCAAGCGATCCCGCTGCTCTTGGAAGGTCGCGACCTCCTCGGTTGCGCTCAAACCGGAACCGGTAAAACCGCATCGTTCGCATTGCCCATCCTCAATACCCTCCACAACGATCCCCGCCCGATCCGCACGAAACAATGCCGTGTCCTCGTCCTCGCCCCCACCCGCGAACTCGCCGGCCAGGTCGCAAAAAGCTTCTCCACCTATGGAGAAAAAGTCCGCTTCCGCCTCACCACGATCTGGGGCGGTGTCGGCCAACGCCCACAAGTCAACGCCATGCGCACTGGAGTCGATGTCCTCGTCGCAACTCCCGGCCGCTTGCTTGACCTGATCGATCAAGGCCACATCGACCTCTCCGCTGTCGATTTCTTCGTCCTCGATGAAGTCGATCGCATGTTAGACATGGGATTTCTCCGCGATGTAAACCGTATCATCGATCTCCTTCCCAAGAAAAAACAATCCCTGTTTTTCTCCGCCACACTCGCCCCAAACATCGTTTCCCTCGCACAAAAAATCCTGCGTGACCCAGCCCATGTGACCATCACTCCAGAAGTCACCACCGCCGAACGCATCGAACAAAAACTCTGCTTCGTGGATCGCGGAAACAAAATGTATCTCCTGCAGCAGCTTCTTGAAAAACAAAGCCAAGCCAAAGAAGCCAAACTCACCATCGTGTTCGGTCGCACCAAACATGGATCTAACAAGCTCGCCCACGCCCTCACCGCCGCGGGCTATGAAGCCGAAGCGATCCACGGCAACAAATCCCAAGCCCAACGGGAAAAAGCCCTCGCCAAATTCAAACAAGGTCTCGTTCCCGTACTCGTCGCCACGGATGTCGCGGCACGTGGGGTCGATGTAAAAGACATCGGTCTCGTGGTGAACTACGACCTCCCGAACGAGCCCGAGGCCTACGTTCACCGCATCGGCCGCACCGGTCGGGCCGGAGCCGATGGCCTTGCCGTCTCCTTCTGCGCCGAGGACGAAATCGATTTCCTACGCGATATCGAGAAACTCATCAAAAACCAGATCCCGCGCGATACATCCCATCAGTGGCACAGCGAAAACCTCCAGGAAAAACACCGCACCGGCTTCAAACCCCCGAAAGTCAAGCAAGGCGGTGGCGGCGGCGGACGTGGAGGCCAGCAAAACTCGGGCGGCGGACGCCGTGGACAACCCTCCTCCCATGGAACCCCGAGCCGCACCAGCGGAGCAGCCAGACGCCGCACGCGGAGATAAGAGACATTAGAAATTAGTAATAAGTAATTAAGGAAAGAGCTTCAGCTCCACTTAATATCTAATAACTAATAACTTTTAACTTAACTCGGAAAAATGCTTGCATTTTTCTGGGTTAACCCTCAAAAACCGCGCCCCTTCAGCCACCTCACAACAACGAAGACCTAGGGGAAACCAAGTGGCAGGCCTTCAAAATCGCTCGCTCTGATTCAAGACGGGACAACTCTTACACATATCATGATTAACGAACTCATCTCAGAAATGGTGGACGCAGGCGTTCACTACGGTCACCAAACCAAAAAGTGGAACCCACGCATGAAGCCCTTCCTCATGAAGGATAAAGGCGGAATCTACATCATCAACCTCGAGAAAACGGTCCAACAGTTAGACAAAGCGACAGAGTTTCTTGCCGACCTCGTAAGCAAAAACAAACAAATCCTTTTCGTCGGCTGCAAACGTCAAGCACAAGACGCAATCCGCGAAGCCGCAGAAGCAACCGGCCAACATTACGTCAATCATCGTTGGCTCGGCGGCATGCTCACCAACGCCACCACCGTTCGTAAATCCGTCGAACGCCTTCGCTATCTCGAAAACATCGAGAAACAACCCGAGTTCAAATCCATGTCCAAAAAGGAACTCGCCGCCCTCGGCCGTGAGCGTGAAAAACTCCTTCGCAACCTTCGCGGTGTCCGCAACCTTGAGAAAAAACCTGACGCTGTCGTCATCGTCGACTCCGCTCGCGAGACCATCGCCGTTGCCGAAGCCCAACGCCTCAACATTCCTATCGTCGCCATCGTCGATACCAATGCAGATCCTGCTAAAGTCGATTTCCCAATTCCCGGTAACGACGACGCGATCCGCTCGATCCGCATCATCCTCCAAAACTTGGTCGATGGCATGCTCGCTGCGAAAAAGAACTGATTTCGAATACCAAATTTCCTAACAAGCATGATCACCGCATCAATCGTTAAAGAACTCCGCGACAAGACCAACGCCGGCATGATGGACTGCAAAAAAGTCCTCACCGAAACCAATGGCGACATCGAAGCCTCCATCAAACTCCTCCGCGAGCGCGGCATAGCCAAAGCCGGTGCCAAAGCCGATCGCGAAGCCAACGAAGGCATCATCACCGCCCGCGTCAATGGCGCAGCGACCAACGGTATCCTTCTCGAAGTAAACTGCGAAACCGACTTCGTTTCCAAAAACGAAAACTTCCAGGCCTTCGTCTCCGGTATCGCTGACAAACTCGCTGGCTCAAACGCCGCCGACCACGCAGCCGCCCTCGCTGTCTCGCATGGCGAAAGCACTCTCGAAGACTTCGTCAAAGCCAAGGTCGTAGAGCTCGGTGAAAACCTCCAGTTCCGCAAATACGTTCGCTTTGATGCCGCTCCCGGCGGTGTAGTCGCTTCTTACATTCACCTCGGCGGCAAAGTCGGCGTGTTGCTCGAAGTCGGCACCAAGAACGCAGCTGTCGCTTCCCAACCCGCCTTCCAAGAACTCATCAAGGACCTCACCCTTCACATCGCCGCCTGCGCACCAAAAGGACTCTCCCGCAACGACATCCCTGAGGACATCGTCAACGCCGAGAAAGACATCTTCCGCGTGCGTCTCATCGAACAAGGCAAACCTGAGAATATGATCGAAAATATCCTCAAAGGTCAAATCGGCAAATTCTATGCAGAATCCTGCTTCCTTGAGCAAGGCTTCGTCAAAGACCCCGAAATCACCATCACCCAACTCCTCGAGCAAAAAGGCAAGGAACTCGGCGACACCCTCAGTGTCACTCGTTTCGTCCGTTTTGGCCTCGGCGAATAATCAATATGCGGTGTTTCCTGCTTGACTCAACCGATCATCCAGCCCATACACCGCGCCCCAACTAAAGTTTTACCAGATCCAACCAACGAAAGATAACAACACATGCGTGGAGTGAACGTCAAAAAAGGAGAGCCCGTAGATCGCGCCCTCAAACGCCTCAAAACCAAACTCGATGGCGAGGGTATCCTTGAGGAAATCCGCCGCCGTCGCGCTTTCGAAACCCCAACTGAGCGCAAACAGCGTAAACTTCGTACCGCTTCCAAGCGTAACAAAGTCAGATGGCGTTTCTCAACCGGCGCACCTTCCGCCGAGATCGAGACCATCGACCTCACCAACGGTTAATCCCCTGTCCTGACCTAAAAGTCAGGAAGATGATTTCAAAGCGAGCACCCCACAAGGTGTTCGCTTTTTTCATGCCCTAAATGAACGCACCCTAGACCGTCTGTCAAAAGTCCTTTCAATCGTGGCTGGGGATTCCAGCCCCAGGCCGTTGTTGGGGAATCTTGCCCCAACCTTCCAAATAAAAGCTCAGACATTTGGCAACCAGTCTAACGCCGTAAGTCAACGCAGAATCCTAGACTGTTTGCCAAAAATCTTTGCCGAAACGGCCGAGTCTGTAAGCCGTGATTCCTAGGCGCGACGAAGGCGCAAAGCTAATCCTTCCTCGTCCCCTCAAGGGACGCATTCCGCTTGGTCGGAGCGTAGCGTAGACAAATGAACATCCGCAACTGAGGAGTAACGACGGAAGCACGGCTTCCAGGCCGGAACTCCAGACCTATATTCCGCAAGGCGACATTTTTCCTAAACTAATAGTCTTCCTTTTCGGCAAAGATTTTTGGCAAAGGGTATAAACAACAACTCGACTCGTTACGCATGTTAAAATGAGACACCGATATCTATCTACTATAATGTGTCATAGCGGGGATTGACCCAAAAAGATGACTTCAAAAGAATCAAGGTGAATGAGTATAAACGGAATATCAGCAAGCCCACACCGCTCCGATTATTACTGAAAAACGAACCACCTGAATGATGAATTCAATGGATTCACCCCACGCATGTCCTACCCTGTAAGAGTCCCCGTCAACGATACATTTCAAAATTAGATTTTTTTCGCAGGTAAGACCCCACGGGGTGATGTTAGATCATTAGATGCCTTCGCAAAGGAGAGCGAAGCATTCCTGATTTCCTGCCTTCCTTATTTAAATTTCCTTCTTGTCTGCAGAGTGGAAGACCATGCGCGCTAGCTCTTTCATCCTATTCGTTTCCTTTTGTGATGAGGTGGCTTCAGTCTTTCCCGCTCAGGCGATACTTTTGGAGTCGGGAATTGGGTTTTTCGGGGATGGTGCGCTCGATGAGCCCTTGGTGGAGTGCTGGATTGAGGTAGTTGGCACGGAAGGTGGGACGGTGAGAAAGCTTGAGGCGAGTCATGCACTCCATGGCGCTAAGAGGCTTGGTTTTCAGCAATTTTAGAAGTGATTTGACTTGATCGCTGACTTGATCGCTGACTTGGTCGGCTGCAGAGACTTCACGAAGCGCTGTGAGAAGAGCGGCGAGCAGGAATTCGATAAAGGCGGTGGAATTGCCGACCTTGTCGCAAGCACCAAGCACCCGGTAGTATTCCGCCTGGCGGTCGTGGATCACAGTTTCCACGGGGAGAAAGGCGAAGAGCGGATTCGGCTTTGAGAACCAAGGGTTCAAAGTGGAAGTTAGAGGCAAGGTCGCGAGCAAGGACGACGACCACGCCCGGATCGGCTGGAGAGGTGCGGAGCTGAAGCGCATCGATGGCCCAGGCGAGATTGGGCAGGTGCCATGTGACATGAAGTTTGACTTCACGTTGCCACCGTAGGAGGTTCTGGCGAAGACGGGCGACGAAGGATTGAACCCGACGACGCGAGAGCCAGTCGCTGAAGTTGCGAACGATGGCTCCCGTGCCGCGAGTTCTTTTGGTTCCATGATGGAGTTGCACGACCTGTGACCGGAAGTCGGCCACAGGCAGTGCTGGGATTTTTGAAGGCCCGTGGCAGCAAATTAGTGATGGTGCTGAATACTAGACCGTTGTGTTAGAGAGATAGAGTTTTTTCTTAGATTT
The DNA here is from genome assembly GCA_044354135.1 of Luteolibacter sp. Taxonomy (GTDB): domain Bacteria; phylum Verrucomicrobiota; class Verrucomicrobiia; order Verrucomicrobiales; family Akkermansiaceae; genus Luteolibacter. The sequence goes on along the minus strand of JBILAN010000003.1, from coordinate 8,522 downwards.
ATACTGTTAGTTCTTCGATCGGTTTTTTGAATACCTTCTCCAACCGGATCAGCGCATCAATCATCTTGTCTTGAAGTGCGGCCCACTCGGATTCGGGTGGATATCCATCGATTGGAATAAAATGACGCAGGCGGCGCTCGGTTTTGGAGTCAAGATAGATCCACCGCAAACTGTCGCCGAATGCGGTTTCCATTTCCTTATGACGGGCCAATAACTTCTCAACCATCTCACGCTTCTTATCACCATCGGTTTTCAGATCAATCATCAGGATGATTCTTGCCTGATTCTCCATGAGCCTCAGAGCGTAACGCACCCCAGGTACTTGCGTGGGAACGTAAATGGAGCTTGTTCGTGAGCCTTTGTGTTCGATCAATAAAGAGGTCTTTGCTTCTGCTCGTTCGATCAGCGATGCCCAAAAAGGTTCGAAAAATGGATTTGATGACTTTGCGGCACGCTGCTTTTCTTTCTCTGCCTCCCTCATCTTTACCTCGTATTCGGCTGCCTCGGGTAAGGGAATGATCTGGGTGACCTCGACAAAAACCGAGCCTTCCGCTCGATATGGACGCAACCGTACGCAACGTATACTCAGGCCCTGTTTGTTGAGCCAGAGAACCGCTGTCGTAACTTCTGTGGAGAAATCCGCCGAAACCAGAATGGCGCGGACAGGATCGGAGAGCGCTCCAGCCTCCTCCGTATCCCGCCCGAGAAACCTTAGTATCTCAGTCCGCGCTTCCTCTGGGTCACAATCGTGATCGCTAGCATAGGCTTGGAACACTTGGTCGAGCGTCATGCTGGAAACCATAGCCGCGTAGCGGATCGCCTGAAGCTCCACGTGGCCGCCATCCTCGGTGCGCTTGATCTCCACAACAACGAGATTAGCTTCTTTGGAAAGGCAGAGCAAATCAATGCGCCGTTTGCTATCCTCCCAGTTTCCGAACTCTTCAGCGATGACCATCAGATCTTCGTCCAGCACGCGGATGTCTTGCTTGAGGAGTCTTTGCAGGTCGTTTCGCTCAAACAGTTTCTCGCTGGCAAATGTGGTTTGCGGAACAAGTTCAAATTTGTCGGTGGCAATGCGGTATAAGCTCATGTTTTTTAACGTTGTAAGACTCCTCAATCAGCGCCAGGCCGTTCTTATGCATGCTGATAATAAGAAAACTTTTGGCATTTTCTGCAATATGTCAGTAATGCTCATGACGGGCGAGCAGGGCATTGCCTTTCAATGTTGTCTTGATGGTAGTCGGAGCGAGCATTGCCTGAATATCTCCCAGCGGCACCCCAAGCAGATTTGAGTCGGTTTTTTTATTCCAAAACATGAAAGGTTTTTTCAGTTAGTCTTTTGATGTCGATAAAGTTAACAATGTTTCACGCTGAAAGCTTGATGGGTATGGATTTTTCTATCGTTTCGTTTGCCTTCTAGCAACCCGAAACTCTAGTTTCAATCTGTTTCGCTATAGGGGGCTCTTACACAGGGTGATGTTAGATCATTAGATGCCTTCGCAAAGGGGAGCGTGGGCATCCTGCCGGCTGGGATATGCTGAAGATGCGGGCGAGACGCCCGCGCTCCCTTGTTGACGATGATTAAATCTTGTTAGGGCTGGCTTCCCAGTTCCCGAGCACCTCGCCGCGGACGACGGTGTAGCTGAGGTTGCCGTGGTCGAGGTCGACGTCGGGTAGGAACTCATCGTCGAGCGAGGAGAGCAGTGGCTCGATGCTCGTTTCATCGAGGCCCGAGTCTTTGAGCAGGATCACCGTGCCGGCGACGGTGCCATTTGCAAGATAATGAAGATCCACGGCGGCAAGGTCCTTGCCATCGCGGAGGGCGAGAAAGCGTTCAGAAGACGGCGTGCGGAGGGTGCGTTTCCAGGTAAGTTTCATGTCAGTAAAGTGAAGATCCAGTTTGTGAATGCAAGCGAGGCAGGGACGATGGCGATAATAACGAGACAACCGCTGCCTCGATAGCCAACACCCGTGCCAGGGATGCTGAAGGCGGAGTAGCGACGACCGCGGGCACTTGTGCCGGCGCGGAATCCCTTGCCGCCGACAGAATAGCCGACGCCGGACTTGCTCAAGTTGACCCGGAACGGCCCAAAGTTGACAGATTTGCGATAGATAAAGCCCATTTGAAAGAGGTTAGGGATAGGAGTTAAATTCAGTTTTGTTATTGCGGGATTTCAAATTTATTACCCAATAGGGTGGAAAAAATATCAGGTGATGTTTGTAGTTTTAAGCATATTCGTCAGGCAAATCGAACGCGATGTAATTTTTAAGCATAATCAAAGGGTAGGACACCTGTAGGGTGACCTTCTAATTATAAATTTAGCGGAACTTAACCACAACATTCATGCTCCCTTACTATGATAAATATATAGAAAGCACACCTTGGCTGCCGGGGACTTTTTTTCCCAGTTTTGTGCATGTTGCGGAAGATCATATCCGCATCGACGAGAAGGTCATCCATTATAAGGGAATCACTAAAAATCAGTTAATTTGGATAAGACAACAATGGGAAGACTGGGCAGCAAACCCCTGTCATGAAAATAACAAAGAGTGGGCAGAAGGCATTATTACTGAACTGCAAGACCGCCTTTGTGAATTTAATGAAATCGCAAAAATTGAAGCTGAATCCTTGACTATGGAAGTCCCCGAATACGATCTCTCATCCATTTTTCCTGCTCAGTGTTTTAAGTTTCGGTGGAGGTTGAATTTTTGATTTTTCTGTTAGATAATTCCATCCCGCAAGCCTCGCCCTTTTTTTCTTCCGCAGACGGAACCTTCAGTCGAAGGGAAAAAACGGTTGGGATGCCATGATTTTTATGACATCCCAAAATGTTGATCCTGAGTTGGATCCGGTTATTTAAAGAATATGAATACAACCCCTAAAACTGGTCAACTTGCCCAAGGAATCATAAAAATCGAGCGTCCTTCGGGATATATTGAAATCGCTTACGCGGAGCACGAAGCAAGAGACGGTCGTTTGCTAACAGCTGTAGAAAGCCACCTTTTGAGCGTAGATGAATTATTGATTTTGGCTGAGAATCTGAGGCACCAAGAAAAGAGGTTGGCGGATGGAAGGAAACGCTACGCCGGCATGGCCTTGGCACATTACTCCCTACAAGATCTTGATCCTAACCAAGGTGAAAGCACTCTGGTATAAACCCTCTCTTGAACCGCGCAGATTTCCTGATTGATGACAACCCAAATGTAAGCCGGCGGCTTGACATTTGGAATGAAACCGGCATGATCCTCACGACATCGCGAGAGTCCGTGTGACGAGCACGGACCAGCAACCTAGCAGAGACGCCAAGGTGCTACCAGATCGAAAGATCTGGCATGTGGAGAGGGACCAGACAAACCCTCTCAACAAAAGTCTCACCGGAATTTCCGACGCCCGCTCTGATGTTATCAGGACGGGCGTTTTGATTTTCCGGCACCCGCGATGTCGTAAACCAACCCACGACATCACCATGAATCAAATTACATCACCCGTTATTTCACGCCGTCAGAAGACGGCTAGACCAAATCATCACCTGTGGGACAACCACGGAAACTGGTGGTTCCATGGAACCTTCCATCTGCCCGATGGCACTGCCGAGCGAGTGCGCGTGAACCTTCGGACAAACGAAATCGAAACCGCTCGTCTTCGCCGTGACCACATACTCACTGGCCGCAGTTTCCGAGCCATCACCACCCTAACAACATCAAATTAAACCATTCGTGAAGCCCAAGATCCAAACGGACGGCCGCCATCTAAAAACTCAAATTCCACATACCCTAACCCTAAACATGTCCCACCCCCAGAGATAAAAATTAAAAAAACTAAACATGAAACGTCGCAACTTTCTCCACATTGCCGCCGGACTCGGTGGGTCCTGTATTATTCCCGTCACGATTGCTCGGCGCATTCAAGACATCTGCCTTGGAAACAGTGATGCTCTCATCCTAGCTCCGGAACACTTTGATTTAGAGATCTATGCTCAAGAAAGTTTCGGCAGTTATATACTGCACCTCGGCGACCCTAACGTGGAACCTTGCTATCCGACCCTCCGTGAATTTATCGAAACGAAGGGCTACTCACCCGACGATCGCCGTTCCCTTCGTGACTATCTCATCGACTGGAGATCCTACGACATTTCAACCGAGGGCCGGACCAAGCACGCGATCGATGAGATAAAGGAATTACTCGACGAACCCATCGAAGGCTACGAGCTCGACCACTGGATGGATTGGGACTTCGAAACCAGCGAAGGCACCATGCCACAAGCTTATCATTATCTTTCCGAATTACCTCTTGATGATGGAAGCAAGGGTGGCGATTTCAATCTCGGTTCCCTTTCGTTCATCGAAGGTGACCGACCCGGATCCAACCTTACCTATGTCGAGGCGGACAGCCTGGCCGCCGTTGCCAGTCTTCAGCATCGCCTCAATGAACTGCAAACAGGCGCACGAATCATCGTGGATTGTTAAAAAACCTCTCAAGGTTTGTAGCTCATGGATCATGGAAATGGTGCGCGCGACAGGACTCGAACCTGAACACCCTTGCGAGTACTAGAACCTGAATGTGTCTAAATCGTTGATAATCATACAGTTGCATACCGTTAGTTGCTTGGATTTACCCGAATTTCCTTCAGAGGGGCAACATAGATTGGAGCAAGTCAGAGCACGAACGGGAAGGTATTTTGACACCATTTGTCGCCTATTATCAATGACTTATGGAAATCGAGAGCATGGTTAAGAATGCCATTTTCCGCCCATCAAACCACCACTTCCCCACTAGATTTTGCGGTCTAGTGGGGGGAGCGTAAATTGACATGGAAACACCGGGCATGGACACGCAATCTACTTCGCCGCGCACCGAACTCGACCTGATCACCGAACAGGAGCTCGCCCGACATCTCAAAATCTGCCGCCGCCAACTCTACAACTGGCGTGTGAGCGGCCTCATCCCCTACTTCAAGATGGGCAAGGCCGTCCGGTTCCGGGTGGCGGATGTGGCGGCGGCGATTGAGAGGATGAGGATTGGGTGATCTGCACGCTGGCTTGTGCCAAGGTTTCGTTCTTGGGCTAAGGAAATGCAGTCGCTTAAATTTGTTGCCGATCGACTACAAATTACAATGTCGTCGCTCGGCCTCATTTTATTCTTGTCGTCGTTCGCCGACACTGGCATCACTGTGCCGTGCAGATAAGAAACATGCGGGAACTTGCGGCTGCTGTGCGGGCGGAGCGGAAGAGGCTCGGCCTGAGCCAGTCTGAATTGGCCGAAAGGGCTGGCGTTGGCCGGGACTGGATTATCGGCCTGGAAAAAGGAAAACCCACGGCGGAAATCGGACTGATCCTTCGTGCGCTCAAATCCCTTGGGCTGACAGTCCAATTCTGTTCGACGAGTGAAGTCCATCCGCCGAGCCGGGTTAACCTCAATGAGCTGCTGGAGGATCATCAGGAAAAACAATGACCAACACACTCATCATCATAGCGGCCGACCAGCGGCTTGGAACGGTGACTCGCCAGGGTGACCGACTGACCCTGCGCTATGAGCCATCATGGCGGGAGTCGTCCGGGGGATTTCCTTTATCTGTTTCGATGCCCATGGTGACAGCGGAACATCCACACTCCCGCATCGACGCATTTCTGCGGGGACTCCTACCGGACAGCGACCAGGTAATCGATCAGTGGGCAAAGCACTTCCACGTTTCAGCTCGGAACCCGTTCAAGCTCCTTGAGCACGTGGGAGAAGATTGCGCCGGGGCGATCCAGTTTATTCCTCCCGGGCGGGAAGAGACTCTGCTAGGCATGGCATCGGAGGAAAGAGTGACGTGGTTGAGCGAGGGGGAACTTGCCGGGCGCATCAGGTTGTTGCTTGAAAACCACGGTAGCACCAGAACCAGCACCGACACCGGGCAGTTCAGCTTAGCCGGGGCACAACCCAAAACCGCACTTTTCCGCAACCCGCTGAGCGGTCAATGGGGAGTGCCTGAAGGACCGACCCCGACCACGCATATCCTGAAGCCCGCCACCGGACAGTTTGATGGATATGCCGAAAACGAGCATTTCTGTCTGAAACTTGCGCAGCGGCTTGGCCTGCGGGCAGCAGTTTCCTCGGTAATCCACCCTGGCGGTTATCCGGTGATCGTAGTTCAGCGTTATGACCGGGTCTTTCGTGAGGGACGCTGCCTTCGTATCCATCAGGAGGATCTGTGCCAGGCACTGAGCGTGCCTCCTTCGCTCAAATACCAGAACGAGGGAGGCCCTTCGGTGAAGGATATTGCAAATCTTCTTTGGGATGTCTCTTCGGAACCTGGCACAGATGTCCGCCGCTTCGCGGATGCACTGGTCTTCAACTGGTTGATTGCGGGCACCGACGCCCATGCGAAGAACTATTCATTGTTGATCGCTCCCGGATCACAAGTCCGCGTTGCCCCGCTCTACGATCTGGCAAGCGCCTTGCCCTATCCGCTTCAAATTAGCCCGCATAAAGCCAAGCTGGCGATGAAGGTCGGCAGCAAATATCGCCTCAAGGAAATAGCTCGCCGCCACTGGGAGGCCACTGCCAAGGAACTGAAAATTCCTACTAACGAGTTGATCGACCGTATGATTGCTCTTGCCAACGCACTGCCGGCCGCATCAGGCTGGGTAGTTTCCGCTCTCCATGCCGAAGGTCTCAATCACCCGACAATCGGTGTTCTAGGAGAACAACTCCCTGTTCGCGCGGAGGAATGTCTCCGACTATTAAGGGTTTAAGGCCGTGAGATTTCGAGTGGCGGATGTGGCGGCGGCGATTGAGCGTATGAGGGTTGGGTGAACCTGATTTTACCAAAGAAGCTATCCGACTGCTTGGTATGAATGTCCGGATCTGGAGAACTATGCCTTGGGGGATTACGCTTGCGACATTGGTGGAGTGGCGACTGATGAGTGGAAAGGTGAAGCATGTAGCCGCCTGACAGAAAAAAGCCTAATATTCCGGTTACCTCTACCGTTTCCGCCCTCACATTTAATTCGGAAATTGAAATCCGTCTACATACCTGCCAGCCTCCGTAGCACCTGTCACACATCCAATGCCCTTCACCGAATTTGAAACCGCCCGCATCGAAGCCGCGATGTCAGACTTCATGGCCAAGCGCCGGCCGCCTGTGGAAATTCGGGACAAGCTCGATCTCGCTTACAGGATCGAGGGTCAAAGCGTGGTTATCTTCGAGATTCGTCCCTTCTGGCGCGACCCCAGCAAGACGATTGAGGAACCCGCCGCCAAGGCCACCTATGTGCGCAAGACCGACCGCTGGAGGATCTACTGGCACCGGGCAGACATGAAGTGGCACGCTTACCCACCGCACCTGGAGGCAATGTTCTTTGACGAGTTTTTAGCGATTGTGGACGAGGACGAGCACGGTTGCTTTTGGGGATGATTTCCCAGTGTCGTAACACTCGCTAAGCATGAGGCGACAAACGGGCGCCACCTTTACTCCTCCTCCGCCAACGGCAGCTCATTGAGGTCAGCACAGGCTTCTCGCCATATTGAGTGGTGCTTGTCGAGAATCGCGAGAAAACGGTCGCTGTGCGTAGGCTCCAGTAGATGAGCCATATCGGGATTTGGTTGTAACAAATCCTCTCACTCAACATGGACCACTTTTTCTGACGGCGGCCAGGTGTGTAATGCTTCCGAGGGTATTCCCCGAGGGAACATCCAGTCCGGGTGCCTCCCCCGACTTGTCGGGGGAGGCACCCGGACTGGATGCAGCATTACACCACGAAGTCACATGTTCCCACAGGCCCGCAGATCACGTGACAGCCCGCCGGGATGCATCTGCGGGGCGGAGCGAAGATTTCATCTAACGGCTTGAAATGTTAATATGCGACACCTGACCCCAATGACTAGTCTTTTGCTTTCAGTTCCCGCACGGAGGGCATCATAAAAAGTCTTTTCGGCATTCAGTGTTTCCATTTGATTATTTTGATTAGGGTTGGTTACGTTAGTTGTTTAGTATCACAAATTATTTTGCTGCTAGGATTTTGCTTCCTGCGGGAGGCTGCTAGGAATTTGTGTAGTGCCCCGAACTTCAGGAAGCTGATATTTCCTGTCCAGTTATTGCGGGGGACGCTACAAGCTCCTCTTCCCACTCCTCCCAGACCCGGCGAAAATTATTTAGACGAGCATGGTTGATGAAAAAGTATTAACTATAGCGTAAATCAGATTTTTTGTTTTATGGCGCATGCTAAATCATTCATTGTATAAACATTTTGAAGTTCATTGTCTGGCAATTCGATTTCGTAGATCTCTTCGATAGCTACGATAAGCTCCATCATATCGATTGAATCTAATTCATATCCAAACGCCCAGAGCGGAGATATATCGTAAAGGGTAAGTGGCAGGTGGGATATTTCTTTATAAGCATTAATTACCTTTGGGGCTGTACTAGCTAAGGACTAGTGGTGTGACTCTTTATACCAATGTTTAAGCTGGTTTAGTAGCTTTTTGTGATCTCCTCCGTTGAAGCGCCATTCACACTCCTTTAAAAACCAATAAAAGT
>JBILAN010000002.1:0-95049 GCA_044354135.1 Luteolibacter sp. | reverse complement strand
AAACGCCAACCAGATTTCTCGAAATTTCCGCGGGTTCCGTGAGTATGTGAGTATGCATCCTTGACATAAAGCAATAAATACGTATTTATTGCTTTATGAAAACAACCGTGGATTTACCTGACCCTATCTTGGAACGGGCCAAAATTGCAGCAGCCAAACGCAGAACGACGCTTAAAAAGCTCATCATCGAGGGCTTGGAATCCGTTTTACGTGAAGATATCTCAGCCAATCCCCCCTCCGGTGCGCTGGACCGACTTCAAAAAGGATTTCATTTGGGAGGAAAACCCCTGACCCGTGATGAAGTTCATGCCCGCTGAGTATTTTATCGATACCAATATCCTGCTCTACGGCTACGATCTGGATTCACCTGAAAAACGCTTGGTGGCTCAAAAGATCATCGAGCAAGCATGGCTGAAGCCCGGTAGCCATGCCATCAGCGTCCAAGTCTTGCAGGAATTTTACGTGAATTTTGTTCGCAAGGGCCATTCTAACAAAACGGCTTTAAGCCTGATGAATGATTTCTATCAGTGGCCTGTTGTTGATAACACCATCACACTTTTCCAACTTGGGCTGACTTTTCAAGAACTCTGGAAACTTTCATTATGGGATTCGATGATTCTAGCTGCCGCTCATGCCAGTGGCGCCCGTGAACTCCTAACAGAAGATCTGAATCATGGACAGCAATACGGGAAAGTTCGAGCAGTGAATCCGTTTGTTTAGTTTCTCGTTTGATTTCACCCATAACACGGACCGCCGTTAGGAACCGTGAATCGAAGCGCGGCGGAGATGGCCGACCATTTTTCCATTATTATGTCCGCAATTTCAATCGCGACCTCGTGCGCGGAATACCTTTGGCTGAAACACCTGTTGCAGTCGCGATTGGAAATCGCGGTTCCTGTCTTAGATAAGCCGCTTGAAAAGCGGCTCTCCGGTAGGCTCTCCATCAAATACTCATCGCTTGGAATCCACCGTCGACGATCATTTCCATTCCGGTGATGAACGAGGATGCTTTTGGGGATGCGAGGAGGAGCGTCGCGCCGATGAGTTCCTCTGCGTTACCGAAGCGGGATGATGGGGTGTGGCGGAGAATGTCCAACACGCGGGATTCATCTAACACTTTACGATTTTGCTCGGCTGGGAAAAAGCCGGGGACGAGGGTGTTAACGCGAATGTCTTTATCTGCCCATTCACGGGCGAGGTTGCGGGTGAGATTGTGAACCGCCGCTTTCGATGCGGAATAAGTGAACACGCGCGAAAGCGGATTGAGTCCGGAGATCGAACCGAGGTTGATGATGGAGGCGGGTCTCATTTCATCGACGAAATACTGACCGAAAACCTGACACGCGCGGAAGATGGCGGTGAGGTTGGTATCGATGATGCGGGAGTATTCTTCCTCGGAAATATCCAAAAATGGAGTTGGTGAGTTGGTGCCGGCACCATTGACCAGGATATCCACGCCACCGGATTTCTCCAACACTGTATCTAACATATCATGAAGCGATTGGCGCGATGTCACATCGACCGGAACGAAATATCCTTTGCCACCGTGGGATTCGATTTCAGCCAAGCGCTTGTCGGCTTTTTCTTTGATGCGTCCACCGAGAACGACGGTTGCGCCAGCGCGAGCGAGGCCGACGGCCATCGTTCCGCACAGTTCTCCAGTTCCACCGATCACGACGGCGGTTTTTCCAGTGAGATCGAACATTTCCTTGAGATAAGCTGTCGTTGACATGAGTGAATGATTTACGGTGTGGCCGATTTGCCAAGAGTATTTCTTGGGCTATTTCAGACAAATAATGAAGAGAACCGCAATCGCAGTGAAGTGGAGATGGCCGGACTGTAATATCAGGACTTATCCGGCAAATGGACGCAGATGGACGCGGATAAGAACTATCAATTGCGAAAATTTTCGCTAATTCGAGACCACAAAACGTATTAAATCGCGGTTCAAGTTTTGATTTTTAGAATTTTATCCGTGTTCATCCGCGTCCATCCGTGGTTCGAATTCTCCATTATTTCCAGTGGAGAAGCTGTTGATCAGGGTTCGCGCTATTATGCTAGGAAAGTTTCAGAGAATCATCAGAATCCTGCCATGTTCAGTTCCAAACAGCTCACAGCCGAGCAGATCGCAGAAATCAAAGTATGGGCGGATGCAGGCGCACAGCTTCCTGATATCCAAAGACGGATACGCGAAGAGATGAATCATCCCGTGACTTATATGGACACTCGTTTCCTTATTCTTGATCTTGAGATTGAACTCCATGTGGAAAAAGAGCCCGAGCCTGCTGGTGAGGATATAGCAGCGCCAGAGATCACTTCTGACGGCACAACCCATGTCACCATGGATGCACTTCCTCTACCCGGCACTCTGGCCAGCGGAAAAGTCACTTTCAGCGATGGTGAGCTTGGCGTATGGGGAATCGATCAAACGGGTCGCCCGACTGTCGATTTCAGCACGGATGGATATCAACCTTCGCGTGAAGACATCATGGAGTTTCAAGTAAAGTTGCGCGCGTTGATCGAGCAATCGGGTCTATGAAAAACCGCCGAGTTTGATTCTCAGCGGTTTTTTATTTTGTTAGATCGATTCCTATCAAGCAAGGCCACTTACCGGCTTTGGAAGTGGTTTTTCTTTCTTGCTCAAAGCACGGCGCATTTTGGTTAGAGCCGAATTTTGAAGTTGGCGAATACGTTCACGGGTGACACCGAACTCACGTCCGACTTCTTCCAGGGTGAGTGGCTTTTTACCAGTCAGGCCGAAACGCTCGTCGATGATGCGACGCTCGCGTTCATCGAGAAGCGAAAGCAGTGGACCGATTTCACCTTGCATGTTTTTATCTGCAAGCATATCGAGCGGACTTTCTGCGCGCTCATCGCTGATCAGTTCGCTATACTCGGTTGTTTCACCTTCGTTGATTGGGGCGTCAAGCGATGTTGGGCGATGAGATGCTTGTCTGAGCATCGCAAGCTTGCGGCGTGGAAGACCCACTTCATCGGCTAATTCTTCATCGGTCGGTTCACGACCCAAAGCTTCTGCAAGCATTACAGATATGCGACGCATTTTGGCAATTTTATCCACCATATGAACGGGCAAGCGGATGGTTTTCGACTGGTTCGCCAGAGCACGCTTGATCGATTGTTTGATCCACCATGCTGCGTAAGTGGAAAGCTTGCCGCCTTTCTCAGGATCGAACCGCTCGACTGCTTTCATCAGGCCGATGTTTCCTTCGGAAATGAGATCGGTAACTGGAAGTCCGTAGCTCGCATAGTCTTGGGCGATTTTGACCACCAAGCGAAGGTTTGCGCGAATCATGTGCGCACGTGCTTCGGGATCTCCATTTCTGATACGCTCAGCAAGCTGAATTTCTTCTTCAACAGTGAGAAGTGGAGTCTTTGAAATTTCCCGGAGATAAATCTTTAAACTGGAGTCGGATTCGTAAGCCATGAGGGTAATAGGGGTTCAACCCTATTAAGTGTCCTAGCGAGCCGATTTATTCCGAAATTCTGCGAGAATTTTAAATTTCATTCAAATCACGCCTTGTTCACGCAAAACCTCATCCACATCGTCAGATGAGGGCGAACCGATACCGATATCGCGGATCTTTTGGATTTTACGGTTCACTCCGAATTTACTCTTCGGTCCTGTGATCAAGCCTGCCACGCCATCAACCACCACTGGCAGAAGCGCCAAAACTCCCAGAATCCCTAAGCTGATACCAACACCACGTCGGGCATTGCTGTGCATCATATCGCCGACCAAAAGGCCTGCTGCGGCCCCAAGAATAACTGGTGCAACTGTGGCGCTGTTTTCCACCCATACTGGCGTTGTGTCTACGTGCTGATCTGACATGCGGTGACCTTACCTTTTCAAATCGATTCCGACAACCCAAGAAAATCATTCTTTCAGAAAAGATATTGCGACTTCCCGAAAATCATTCTCCGGCTACTATTCTTCCCGTATGCCAAGCCCTGTAAACACTTACGCCCTCATCCTAGCCGGCGGCTCTGGAACTCGCTTCTGGCCTCTGAGCCGCAACGACAAACCGAAACAGCTTCTCGATCTTTTCGGAGACGGCACCCTCCTTACCCAGACGATCAACCGTCTCGCTGGCTTGGTTCCTTTGGAAAATATTCTTATTTTAACCAATGCCTTGCAGTTCGGTGCCGTCCGTCAGATCGCCTCCATGCTGCCAGCGGAAAACATTTTCTCCGAGCCCGCCAAGCGCGACACCGCACCTGCCGTGGCTTTAGGCATCGGTTTGATCGCAGCCCGCAATCCCAATGCGGTCATGATGGTTTTACCCTCTGACCAACTCATCAAAGATCATCACGCCTACCAATCGGTCATGAAAGATGCGCTCAAATGCGCGGAGCATTCGGACGGATTGGTCACCATCGGTATCCGCCCCACGTGGCCCTGCCCTTCCTATGGCTACATCGAACGCGGAAATCGCGCTTCCATCCCTGGCGCGGATTTCCAGCATCCACCCTATGAGGTGAAACGTTTTCGAGAAAAACCCAGTATCGAAGTCGCCGAGGAATTTCTCAACGCAGGTGGCTTTTCATGGAATGCGGGAATGTTCGTATGGTCACTCCAGACCGTCATCAAACAACTTGCTTCGCATACCCCTCAGTTGGCGGAATTCATTTCCGAACTCAGAAAATCAAATGACCTGCTCGCCACCATCGACGCGCAGTTTCCAAATCTCACACCGCTCTCCATCGACTACGCACTTATGGAAAAGGCAGATCGCGTGTTGAATATCGAAGCCACATTCGATTGGGACGATGCGGGCTCCTGGGGCTCGATCGCGAAATATCTCGCCGATGAAGGAAACAACAACCTCTCCAACCAAGCCATTTCTCAAATTGATTCGCAAAACAACATCATCTTCAATGCGACAGATAATACCCACATTGCGTTGCTTGGAGTAGATGACTTGATCGTTGTGAAAACCAACGACGCGCTCTTGATAGCAAATCGTCATCAGGCAGATGAGATCAAAAAATTATCCGATATTTTACCGACAAACCTACTTTGAAACAGAAAGTCGATTTCAAGCCATCATCGCCATCACTTTCACTACGGTGTAAATAAACACCGCAACTAAGCAAAACAGGAAAACTTTGATCGCTAGCTCAATGGAAGAACGTGTCATGTCGCCGCCGAAGTAACGGTTCTTTTTCACTCCGCCAAGAACAATTCATCCTATTATCATGAAATCCCGGCATCTTACGTTCAGCCAATTCGGAGCTCCTAGCTCCGTTTTACGGCTCGAAACATATACCCTACCATCCCTGAAACTTGGCGAAGTGCTCCTTGAAATCCAAGCCAGCCCGATCAATCCCGCCGATCTGAATTTTATCGAAGGCACCTATGGAGTGAAACCCGAACTCCCCGCCACACCTGGGATCGAGTGCTTTGGTAAAGTCATCGCAAGCCAATCCAAACTTTTCAACCCCGGTGATCTGGTGATCCCTCTATCAAGAGTTGGTGGCTGGGCAGATCATGCGATCGCCCATGAAAAAAATCTGATCCATCTGCCCGCAGATATTGATCCTCTCCAAGCCGCCATGCTGAAGGTCAATCCAGCAACAGCATACCTTTTGCTGACCCATTTCGAGTCCCTGCAGGCCGGAGATTGGGTCGCGCTGAATGCCGCAAACTCTGGGGTCGGCCAATGCGTCATCCAACTCGCCAAGTATTTTGGCATACGGACTCTTTGTTTTTTGAGGAAAACCGAACTTATCAACGATCTGAAAAAGCTTGGCGCGACAGAGGTTTTCGAAGACTCGCCGGCGGGTTATCTCTCAGCTCTTGAGGCCTTAAGACAAAATCGCACCAGGCTCGCATTCAATGCTGTCGGCGGCGATAGCGCCCTACGCATTATGAAACTCCTCGCACCCAGCGGCACCCACATCACCTACGGCGCAATGGCGAAAAAGCCCCTAACCGTTCCTAACGGGCCCCTGATTTTTAACGATATCCGCCTCCGCGGCCTATGGGTCACCCAATGGATTCGTGAAGCAGATCCCAAAAACCTCAATGAAACCTACAAGATATTGGCTGAACTCGTCATTTCCGGCAAACTAACCCAAAGCATCGATAACACTCTCGACCTGTCTGATTACACTCAAGCCCTAGCTCGTTTAGAAGAACCAAAGCGTAGCGGTAAGATCATTTTCCATAAAAAATTGCATGATATTACTAGCTAGAAATTAAAATTTCACGCTTTCCAATAAAAAAATTTAGAGTTATTTTGATTGTTATGAATCATAATCCAAAATCTGGTTTCACCTTGCTCGAGATGACCATTGTTATCTTGGTGCTACTGACCCTCATGGGATCAGGTTTGTTCGTTTCCACGAAATACACCGAATGGCAGAAAGGACGCACCGCTTCCGAAGACCTCAGAAACGTATATTCCGCACAACGCTTGTATCTCGCCGATAATCCAACGGTTCTCGTCAGCAGCATCACCTCAGCCAATATCATTCCCTATCTTGCCAACGGCGCAACGGCACTCCCCACGGTAAAATCTCTCGATGACGAAAATCTCACCATCAAAGTAGACGTCACTCCTCCTGTCCTCTTAAAAGGAACAGCCATTTACGATCCGTCAGGAAATTCCCTCGATTCATTATGGGACGTTGGTCAATGAAAGTAATGATTCTAGGTCTCTTGGGCTTTCTCTCAGTTGCTGCTTATGCTTCTGAATTCCGTCACATTGGCGATTTCATGCTGCAGACGCATTTCAAAGTTACGGCAACGGGAGCTATACCAATTCCGATGAAACCTATTGCTTTCAGGGTTTATACCGATGGCATGACCGTCCGCATCAATCTCATGGAAGATGAAAAAGAAGCTCATACCTCTTTTGAAATTTATCGCTCCGATGGGGTCAGTCGTCAACGCGAAGAGTCCGGCGCTATCGAGGTCATCCCGGGTATCCAAGCTTCTAGCAATACAGGTGGCACGCTACGCCACTTGCGCCTGACCAAAGAATCCTTCACTCTCACCACCTTTCCCGGAGTATCCGATCAGACCACTATCAGCCACGCTATTGCAGTCATTCCAAAAGAACCCACCAAAGAGCCAGAATCCGAAAAGAAACCATGAAAGATACTTCAGGATATGAATCCCATAGGGAACCCCCAACAAACGAACTCTCTTTGGTCCTCAGCCAAAGACCGCATTCCTTTTCTCCTGCCAATCGGCGTGCCTCAAGTCAGAAGGTTCAAGCGCTTTACCCTTGGCTATTGTTAGCTAGCACAGCTATCGCAGCTGTTTTTTGTTATGCCTACATCACCAAACCCGTTCTTGTCACATACTCCTCCAGCCTGGGAAATGTAGAAACATCAAAACCAATCGCAACTCCAATAGAAAAACCTGCCACTGAACCAGAAACGACATCTAACAACCTTCCCGGCCTGCCTCCTGAAAAACAAACCCCGACCACCAAAAAGGAACTCCCGCCAGCGCCAGTCACCACTGGCTATGAAAATACCAACATCCGCATGCAGCATATCCTCGATGCTCAAAGCGCCAGCGGAGATGTCCACCGTATCGTCATCGATATTCCAGCTTTATACAAAAGCCGCAATCTTCGCTGGTCGCAAGACGATGCCGCCCAAGCGCGCATCCTCCTCAAACGTCTTGAGGATTATCAGGAAAAATCCCGCGCACTTCGCGATGAAGGCAGCATGATTCTAACAGATTGGAACAAACTTATGGACGGATCCGTGCCCAACCAAGTTCTTCGTGCCGATAGCCCCTCACTTTCTCCAAATCTTCTCAAAGCCTCTCGTGTCTTCCAAACCCCGCAAGAAAAAGCTGTAAAAATCCAACGCGATTAAAAATCCCCATGAAATCGTTCCATATCCTTGGCTTAGCAATCTCACTGATTTCTTCGGTTCACGCCCAAGACGCAAATCCGGAATCGATTCCGGATGCTGAACAAATCCAAAAGTCGATCGATGAATTCAATCGCAACAAAAAATCCAAAGAAGCTGAAGTCACGGTCGTACTTCCACCTCCTAACGAAACCGAGGCCAACCCTCGCGCCGTGACTAGTGAAGAAGAGCCCAAGGCAATCGTCATCCCTGAAACCCCACAACCGAGCAATGTTCGAGTCGAATCCATCCGCTCCGGAACTGGAAAAATTGACCCGAAAAATATCGAGATCAAATCCAGCTTCCCAACCAAAGCCCTAACCGCGCCACCTGCTGGCTGGAAACTTGAGACCTCAGAACAGGCTCCGGCTTTTACTCGTCAGGTCGAAATCAAACCTGGAGTCTTCATTTCTCTTGAAATCATGCCGCATGTTTTATCTCCAGATGCCGACGGTGCTGAAGTCTTTTCATTAACCGAGCCAAAATACGACCACCACAAAGGCTATGAGCAGGATCAGAGCGTAGCTAACATACTAGAATCCTCGATTAACCAACTTGAGACCGATTCGATCAAAATGGGCAGCGCCCTATCGGAATTGCACCAGTTACTTGCGTCCTTGCCAAAACCGGAAATTTCTGCTCCCAATACTCTTCCATCTACAAAACCATGAGCGCCACATTACCTATTATCTGCGCAACCCTACTAACCGGCATAGTAGGTGCGGGGCTGAGTCATTACTGGTCAGTTCGGACACTTTTGGCAATGAATCCGCAACTTCAGGACGCCATCCAGATGGTTTCGACCAAGCCTCCGGTTCAAAAACCATCTCAAAAAGCCTCCTCACCTTTCGTCTCCGCAACCTATACTCCCGAAGCTCATGCCAAGTCCCAGTCACAGGAAGCATTCTTCAACGAGTTGCTTGCCGAGTTGAAACAGCTGAAAAACGAGAATCGTGACCTGCGCGATCTGATGGGAGAGACCAATCGGGATATCATGAAACTCTCCTTCCGGGTCGATACGCACTCCGAGTCCTTCAGACCACTTCCAACATCTGAAGAGCGCCAAGATACTTCCTTTAACTTTCCAAACAACAGCCAACCTGGTGTTCTTCCTCCTCGTGCAACTCCCGTGATGGGCTTTGACGAGTGAGTTATCTAGATGAAACGCTCAGCTCAGCTCTGTATCCTATTCTTGTTTGTGCTGGCCACAGCCGCTCTATGCACAGAATCAGACTGGCAAAAACAGCTAACTTCTTCAGAACCCGGAAGCCACCCAGCTATAGAAAGCTCAAAGCTAGAGTTTTCACTGAGCTGGAAAGGAATTATCCAAGCCGGATACTTTGATCTCGAGTTCGCTCCAAAAAATACCGTCAAGCCTGGGCACATCGTGGTGACATCCACAGCGTATAGCCAAGGAGTTGCTAAAAAACTTTTTCCTTATAACCACAGCTATTGGTCCGAGGTTAAACTTCCTAATTTGGAATCACGCTATTTCCAATCCACTGAGACAGATTCCAAAGAGAAAATCGTCACCACCAATAACTACGACAGCTCGAAGGTTGATCTCAAGGAGGTCACCACTAACCTGGAGACTTCCAAAATCACAACCTTGGAAAAAACCTTCAGTCAACCAAACGTCAGGGATCTTATCTCTGCCATTCTTTTTGTTAGAAGCCAGAAACTCGATGTTGGCGATACCCACACCATGCTAATTCTTCCTTTCAAAAGCCCCTACTTATTGAAAGTCCACGTGGAAGCGAAAGAAAAACATGAAGGCAAAGACGCGATTCGTTTGAGCTTCGCCATGCAGAAAATCAAATTCGATACCCGTGAATTGGTCGCTTACAAAAAGCTCAAGAAGCCGGTCACTCTCTGGCTTTCTAATGATATCGATCGTATCCCTCTGGAAGTCCGAGCCTCGGTATACATCGGTGATGTAAGGGCTGTATTGTCGAAACATACCAAAACCCCATGAATCGCGGTCTCACTGTATCTTCACCTGAGGCGATGATGGAAATCGGCTCGGAGTTTGCCGCCCAAGCGAAACCCGGCGATGTGTTTGCCTTGGTCGGAAATTTAGGCAGTGGCAAAACTCATTGGACCAAAGGTTTTCTCAAACAGCTCCAACCCGGAACCGCGGTCACCAGCCCTACCTTCAGCATTGTCAATTCCTACACAAATGGCGCCAGCCCTGTTCATCACTTCGATTTCTATCGACTCAAATCCGCCAACGAACTTATCGATCTTGGTTGGGATGAGTATCTGGACGATCACAGCATTTTGATCTGTGAGTGGGCGGATATGTTTCCAGAACTCTTTCCCGAACACACCCAATGGTTAGAGTTCAAGCATACCGCTGACGATAGCAGGGAAATACGTATTTCTAACCAAAAATCGAAGTAACGGGTTTTCCTTGATCTGCGATTTTGAAGGGTCGCTTAGTAGGTGACATAAGCACCAAATCGTGTGGGAGACCTAATGCATACGCAATGGTCGCATTGAAATCTTGGACACTCACCACATCCTGCTTCACTTTATCTCCAGAAGTATCTGTCAGTCCATATTTCACACCACCCTTGATCCCGCCACCCGCTAAGACACAACTGAATGCGTTCGGATGATGATCTCGTCCCTCTTTATGCTCAGCTTTAATTTCAGGTGTTCTACCAAACTCCGTCGCCACCACAACCAAAGTGTCTTTGAGTTTACCACGCGCTTCCAAATCCGTAAGCAAGGCTGCGTATGCTTGATCGAATTCTTTGCAACGCCCTTCAACTCCCGTGAAATTGTCGTAATGCGTGTCCCATCCACCCAACTGTACTTCCACAAAACGCACATCATGCTCAATCAAACGCCTCGCCAATAAACATCCCTGAGCAAAATTCCCCGAACCGTAAAGATTGCGTGTGGCTTGTGTTTCTTTTGATAGATCAAACGCAGTAAGATCCGATGATTTCATCAGCGCAATCGCATCTCGATATAGCTCTTCATAAGCTTTCACATCCGCATTCGGATAACGCGTGTGGAACTGCTGGTTCAACTTGTCCGCAAGTGACAAGCGTCGATCAAAATTCCCTTCTGAAACTATCTCAGGCCGCTTCGAATCCAGCAAACCTTCATCCGGCTTCCCAATCGGAGCAGCCGAAAATTTCGCACCGAAAAATCCACCTGATGTTACGGCGGGAGGCGTGTTGATCGCGACAAATCCGGGCAACTGCGGATGTATTGGACCAGCAAGCTTCAACACCCATGAACCAAATGCAGGATGCCGTATCGTCCCTCGCTGGGTGTAACTATGATGCATCACATACGTTCCTTGCTCATGCGCGCCTTGGGTGGAACTCAACGAGTTGATGATACACATCTTGTCCGTTACCTGTGCAGTCTTCGGTAAATATCCACTGATCGGCACATCTGCCTTACCCATGATGGTCTCGGTGGGTCCCATCACCGCTTTCTTTTTCGGCTTGGGATCAAACGTATCCAAATGACTCATCCCGCCAGACATATAAAGATAAATCACATACTTCGCTTTTCCTCCAGCACCCACAGCTGCAGGAGCTGCACTGGCAACTGACGTGCCCAACATCGGAAAAAGATGAACCCCGAGATAGGTGCGCGCCGCATTCAACATGAATTGACGCCTCGTCAACTCATCAGCGCGGTTTATATGGTGGATGTTCATTTGTTGTTAGGTTTTTGATTTGGAAATTATTGCAGAAATACAAATTCGGACGACATTACCAAAGCCGCGACGATATTGCGATACGCCTGATCACCTGCAGACTCGACCTCTGCCAACATCCATTTCATTTCCTCTTCGGTCGGAGGCCGGCTCAAGATCGCAAGATACAGGCGTCGGATTTTCTCCTGGGATGATGCCGCTTCTTTCAGGCTCTTGTAGACATGCGCATCCGGTTTATTGACGAGATTTTTCTGCACGTAGCCATTCATCAGCGAGAGCATCTGCCCGACATTCGGCTCCTTGCTCGCCGCTTCCACCACCTCGCGATCTGATGCGCCGAACAGGTAGAGAAAATGCTCACGCGGCGCAGGTGATGGCAATTCCGACGCTCTCACGACTGAGTCAGCACCATACTTCTGCACTTCCTCCATCATCATCTGTGTATCTCCGCTCTTTCCTCCCCCGCCTTTTTTCACGCGTTCCAAAAATTCCTTATAATACTTTCTCACCTGCGCTTCCGTCTTCAGTGCAAGCACATCGTTGGAGAGTTGCACCATGTCCATCTCGCCGACCAATACCGGCTTACCTCCCACATAGATCCGATTGTCCACGGTGCGTTTTTTCAAACGGTCCGGATCGCCATTTGAGAGGGTGATCAAAGAATCCCAGATCTGTTCCGCTGAAAGACGTTCGATTTTCCGTCCATGAAAGTCATCTCCGCCATCCAGCGTTGATGGCTTGGGATTGGTTGCAAATTGAAACGTCTTCGTGAGCAACAGCACATGTTGAAACTTCTTGAGATCATAATCGAGCTCCTTCATCAGCTTTGAAAGATACAACATCAGTTCAGGATAAACCGTTTTCGATGCTTCAATATATTCATCTACCGGCTCGTAAATCCCTTTTCCCATCACACGTTTCCACATCCGGTTTGCAATCACCGATGAAAACTGGGGATCGGTCTTGACCGTGATCCATTCGGAGAACTTTTCGCGCCCATCATCGCTATCTTCCCGATCCGATGTTCTGGTGAATTTCCCAAACGGAGTCTTACCACCTAAGACTTCTCCAGGCTTCCCATCGCGATATTGATAGTCGGATGGCAGCGGAATTCTTCCATCCCCGCCTCCACCCAGAGACATTCCGTAAACCCTGTCCCAAAACAACTGCCCAACCTGATACTCAATTCCGCGCGACTCGCTCTTTTCTCTGAGCTCTCCCCAGAGCTTGCTCATCAAATGCTGATTCAACTGACCTTGCCCGTGAGTGAAAGCGGCAAGATGATAGAAATCCTTGCGGTCGGTATCTCCAAAAGGATCGTCATGGCATTGCGCACATTCCATGCGTGTCCCAAGAAAGATGCGCATGGTGTTAGATATATTATCCAACGGCATGCCTCGGTCACTGGTGTAATATCCCACCGCTGCCGTCTTCGGGTCCCATCCGTTTCCACTACTACTCACTAACCTGTCCACGAACTCATTCCAAGGCATGTTCTGATCCATCGCCTGACGGATCCAGTTGCGATACGGCTCGCTATTTCCCTGACCTCCCTGACGATAATCACGCAGTCTCAACAAATCGAACGCCCAGTTCGTCATGTGACTCGAGTAACCCTGCGATTTCATCAAGTAAGCCACCAAATCCACCCGCTTGTTCGGTTCTTCAATTTCAATAAACGCCCAAGCTTCCTCGGCCGTCGGAATCCGTCCTATCGTCACTATGAAAGCCCGGCGCAAGAATGTCGCGTCGTCCGTCACCTCCGGAACCGCCAGTTTCTTGTTCCGGTAAAAATTCGCAATCAGCGTGTCAATTTGCAGCGCCGCTTTTTTCAAATACTCAGGATCACCCTTTGGCTTTACATCAGTAAATCCATACACACTCAGTTTCGTGCAAAAAATACAAACCCCAGTATATATAAGAATTCGAAACATGGATTTTTGAGATACTTACAAATTACTCTTTTTAAATTTCGAGTCAATCCTGCGAATCACAAGAACTCCCCATTGAAATGAGGAGTTTTAACCACGAATTTCACGAATAACACGAATGGTTGCTGATGAATAGCCGTTGCGGATGAGCATCAACTGATCTGTCTTCCTATTTGTGTAATTCGTGAAATTCGTGGTTAAAACTCCACATCTCATTGTGAATAACTGTGAAAAATTCACAGGCTCAAACTTCCAAGCAACCGTTTAAATAAGGACAAAAATGAAGAGCCCGGGAGTGAACCCCGGACTCTTCACAAGTTATTCACAATGGCGGATTGAACTATTGCATCGCCTTTTCCATGAGCGCGTTCATCCGGCGTATCATCTCGCGGGCATCGTCGAGAAGCCCGGCGGAAATGAGCGCGTTGTCGAGCATCTGCGCAGCGACCAATTTCGCGACCTCTGGATGGGATTCGCGGGTTTCGGAGAGTTTCTTGATTAGCGCGTGACGCGGATTGATCTCAAGTTCGACTTTGACCTCGTCTTTGAAATTCTCATCCATGGCCTTCATCATCTGGCGAACCTGCGGGCTCATGCCATCCTCGGGGACCAGAGCGATGACCGGGCTTTCGACTAGGCGTTTGCCGCTGGAAACCTTGGTGACCTTTTCGCCGAGCTCGTTTTTCAAAAACTCACAAAGCCCGTTGATCTGCTCCTCGCTGAGGCTGTCGGCATCGGAATCGACGTCTTCCAGATCCACTCCGGCATGGCGCACGGATGCCAATTTCTTGCCATCGAATTCGCCGAGGGAGTCGACCACATATTCATCGACCGCATCGGTGAAATAGATCACCTCCAAACCGCGCGCTTTGAAGGCCTCGACGTAAGGGCCGCTTTCGATCTGATCGCGATTCTGGCCAATCAGGTAATAGATTTTTTCCTGACCGTCTTTCATGCGACCGACATAATCCGTCAGACTGCATACTTCGCCGGCATCCGTCATGGATGTTTCGAAGCGGAGAAGTTTGGCCAATGCATCTTTGTTAGAAAAATCCGTGGCGATACCTTCTTTGAAGAAGCGCTCGAATTTCTTGTAGAAATCGCGGTATTTCGCCGGATCGGCCGCGGATTCCTTTTCGAACATCTTGATGATACGCTTGGTGATCACGCCGTTCAGTTTCCGCACCAAGGCGCTGTCCTGCATGGTTTCACGGGAAATGTTCAGCGGCAGATCCGCACTATCGACCACGCCTTTGACGAAGCGCAACCAATCGGGCAACAGGCCTTTCGGCTCGGGATCGATCAGGACTTTTTTGCAATAGAGCGCCACGCCGTTATCGACTTTCCCGAAGCCCATCTTCTCGGGATTCTCGCCGGGAGTGAAAATCAAGGCGTTGATCGCGATCGGAGCGTCGGCGCTGAAATGCAAACGGTAGGATGGATCATCGAAGCCTTTGCAAGCGAACTGATAGAACTCCTTGTATTGTTCATCCGTGATATCGGATTTGCTTTTCAACCAAAGCGCCTCGACCTCGTTGACGCGTTTGCCATCGATCAGAATCGGGAAGCCGACGAAGTTGCTGTAACGTTTGATCAGCCCCTTGATGCGGAAGTCATCGGCGAATTCTTTGCTCGCTTCGTTGAGATGCAGCACGATTTTCACGCCGCGCGGAAGCTCATCCACTTTTTCGATTTCGTAACCGGTCTTGCCATCGCTCTCCCAGCGCAGGCTTTCCGCATCCTCTCTCCAAGAGCGGCTGAAAACCTCCACCTTGTCGGCAACCATGAAAGCGGAGTAAAAGCCCACACCGAACTGACCGATCAGGCCCGAAGAACTGCCGCCGTTGGCTTTGATCTGTTCGAGAAACGCCTTGGTTCCCGAATGCGCGATCGTGCCGAGATTTTCGATCAGCTCCTCACGCGTCATGCCTATGCCGCGGTCGGTCAAAGTCACCGTGCCCGCGTCTTTATCGGCCTCCAAAGTAATCTGCAGTTCCTCACCCGCATCTTTGAAATGTTTTTCCGTGCCTTCAAGATGACGGACTTTTTCCATCGAATCCGATGCATTCGAGATCAACTCCCGCAGGAAAATATCCTTATCGGTGTAAAGAGAATGCACCACCAAATCCAGCAGTTGTTGGATCTCTGCTTGGAATACATGCTTTTCTGTCGTTGCTGTGCTCATAAATGAATGGGGTTAATAAGTCGGCAGGGACATAGCCGCTCTTCCACCTTTTTGTCAAAATAAACAGCGAGTGAGTCTCTATCGACAGGACGGTTATGAGAAAAAAGGTGTTTTTAAATCAATACCTCTTTTTACCGACCCAGAGGCGCGGTCCGCCCACCTTCTTTTTCCGTCAATATTCTCAGTAACTTCTGCATTTCTTCACGTTTAACTGCTTGTGAAAAATATAGATTATTTGTTTCGCCAAGATCCTCTGCTAAATCATAAAGCTGTCCCTTCGCCTCGGGAGCTTTTTCAGGAAGAACGTATTTTTCCAATTCAGGTTTATTATAATTATTCCCCCCCGATCCCACGTGATCAAGATATTTCCAATCTCCCACCCGCAGCTGAAAGTCTCCCCTGGCACTCTGGGTCAGCATATGAGGTCGAACCGAGTCCTCTTCTTTCTGCTTACCGAGCAACACTGGAAGCATATCAAAGCTATCCACGGCATCTTCATCGTTCAGATGATATCCTGTCACCGCAGCAAGGGTCGCAAAAATATCGGTGGTGTTGATCATCTGTTTGGAAGTCACGCCTTTAGGGATCTTCGCCGGCCAACGGAACAACATCGGCACGCGATGTCCTCCTTCCCAACCATCGCGCTTCATTCCACGATAACCACCCACCGCATCATGCGAATAATCTTCTCTCATCCAAACGGTGTGCATGACTTCAGCTCCGTTATCGGCATTGAAAATAACCAAAGTGTTATCGTCGATCTTGAGTTCTTTCAGGAGATCTAAAAACCGACCCGTGATATCGTCGAGTTGATAGATAAAATCTCCACGCGGCCCGCATTGGGTTTTTCCATTGAATTTCGGATCCGGCAGAACCGGTGCATGTGCAATCTGGGTGGAAAGCATGACAAAGAAGGGTTTTTCCGGTGTTTGCTTGCGATGCTCTTTGATGAAATTCACGGTCTTTTCAAAAAACAATTCATCCACTCCCTCAAAACGATAACCTGGCGATTTCCAACCCGCATCGTTATCCCAACGCCATTTCCCTCCGGGATTTGGCAAGCTGTTAGGATCGTGCTGCTCGCTTGCCGGAATTGGAACCATGCCGTCTTCGATAAAAACATACAAAGGATCGGTGCCAGGGCAGTTCGGAGTGATGAATGATTTATCGAAGCCCCTTGCGTTCGGCCCGTCGAACAATGGCGTGCTCTTTTCGTAATCGATCAGAGGCGGGGTTTTAAATCCACCCCCTAAAACTTTTCCGTCTTTGTCATACCACGTCAGGCCTATATGCCATTTCCCAAAAACTCCGGTGCGATAACCTTGCTTGCGCAACATGTCGCCCAAAGTTAGTTCTCCTTCTTTGAGGTAACTCGGTCCACCTGGTCCTTCAAATGCAGTGGACTTTCTCCCGGATCGACAAACCAACTTTCCCGAAAGCAATCCATACCTTGATGGAGAACAGATCGTGCAAGGACTGTGCGCATCAGTAAACTTGATCCCTTCCGCTGCCATGCGATCCAAATGTAAAGTCTTGTATGCAGCCTTTGGATTGTAACAGGACAAATCACCCAAACCCAAATCATCTGCATAAATGATCACTATGTTTGGGCGATCATTAGCTCGCAAAAAGTCACCTAAACTTATACCAACAACGTAACACGACACATACTTTAACGATTGTTTTATCATTACTTTCAATCTAACAGGCAGCTCGTTACAATTCGCTAAGCGTTTGCTCAGTGTTCACCATTCACTCTACAAAATTCAATCTTACTTTTCACCCGCCAAACATTTTGGTGATGGCTCGCTTGAGTTTCGAAGTGATGGAACCACCGCGCTCGGGCATTGGCGCATTCATGGCATTGGGATCAATCAAATTTTCATTTAGCGGTTTTGTATCCTGATTGTAATCTCCCACTGGTACGATTTTTTTGCAGTGTGGACACGGCGCCGTCTTGCCTCTCAGTTTTTCCTTCGCCTCGATCCGGCCTCCGCAGGATGAGCAATGAAATTTAAACAGCTTATCCATGAAATGGATCGCCACAAAGTTGCCACTACATTTCACACACTTGATAGACATCCCTTCGTAATGAGACGGGGTCTTATTCACAGCAGCACATGCAGTGCAAATAGCATCGAACATCATAATTTGCAGTAGTTAATGTAGTAAAAAAATTATAGCATCATTCTATAGTTTGTTACCATTAATAAAATTTGGCTAGTTAGGTCAATGCTAATTCATCGCGAAATGGTGAAAATTCTCCCAGTGCTAAAATGATCTATGATCCAAAGTCAATATGTCGATTCTCAAATCGGCATCTGATTGAGCATTTTCGTTATCTCTTCAAACTGCTTCGCGAAGGCGATGATAGCTTTGTAAATCACCCAGCAGATCAGTAGGATGATGGTCGTAATGATCAATTTCCATACCAGATGAAGTTTTGGATGAAACCAAACCAGAGGCAGCGCAAAAGGCGGGACCATTGCAAATGTTAGAATAATAAATCCAGCGCGACAATACCATGGCACGTCATTACCAGCCGTAATTGGAGCTGCTACGCTTACAGGTCGCTTCGACTCATCAAGAAATTCCATGCAATGTTTGCATTTCACAGCCTCTGCCTGAATCTCCTCCGCACAATAGGGGCATTTCTTCATCTATCTTTTAAATTATGAACATAGGTCGATCATGTCTATATCCATTTATGACCACTCCGCAGCCATGCCCAAGGAATAGAATTCGGAAATAATCTTGTTAGAAAAACAGCCTACTGATTTTCTGGTGGAGGCGTTGGCCGGCTAGGAGTAAGTAGAAGGCGACGAGGTGCTCCTGCATTTTCAGGAGGCGCCCCACTTGGTAGAAGCACTCGAGTGGGAGTGCCGGTTGGATTGACTGGAGGAGCTCCGCTAGGCAGGAGTGCACGAGTGGGAGACCCCGTTGGATTAACTGGCGGCGTTCCGCTAGGGAGGAGTGCGCGTTTTGGAGCAGGAGGAACTATTGCAGCAGAAGCCTGCAGCGGATCATTAGGTACAAATGCTGCAGGAGCCATCGCTGGTGATTGAGGTGCTGCTGGAGAAACCGATGAAAGTGGCTGTATGACCGGCCTAGGCGCAGGAGCTGGAGTAGTAAGGGGTGTAAAACCAAGATCTGGGCTAGCAGGCGAAGTGCTCCATTTTTCTTGCAAGGGATTGGTAGGCAGCAAGGTTGGACTGATGGGTATAGCATTGGGCACAGGTGATTTTTTTTTCTCTGTATCTGGCTGACCTGCCCCAGGATTACTTCCCTCGGTATTTTCCAACTGAACCGACGGAAGTTTGATCTGACCGGAAGGGCTTGGATCCGCAAAAAACGAAGTCACCTCATCCTCTTGAATCGATGAAGATGGGGTTGGATCTGCGAAGAAGGCAGCTATCGACTGAGGTGCGATTACTGGCTCAAGTGTAACCGCCACAGGTTCAGATACAGGTATTGCAACAGGAATGGGTGTCGGTGTTGGGATTGGAGTAGGAGCAGTAGTTGGTTCTGACGGAGCAACTACTTTAGCGGGAGCACTGTTTACCACCGAAGCTCCGTAAGTCGCATCAAACAAGCGGTCTTTGGGATCGACGCGATCAATAGGAATCGTGACAGCTGGAGGAGGCGTGATTTTTGCGTTGTGTGCAGGCTCTTGCTGATAGAGTTCGTGTTTGATTTTTTCACCAGCAACGGCTGGCAAATCCGGAACATAAATTGGAGTCGTATGCAAGCTAACACGCGAGGTAAGTCTCAGCGCTTCTTTGGGATCGCGAATCATCCAAGGAAGTTCTCCGAGTTTAGGACGGTGTTTTTCAAACAAACCCCACATCGTGCACTCGTCGTCAGACCACAATATAAAATGTTCCAGATCTGAATTGACAAGGGAAGGATCGGCATCCAAGGCAGCACCATAAAACCGAGCCGCTTGAAGAACCATGCCATGATGAAGTAAGGCGTTAGCCATCGCCATGTTCTGCACGGCCTTGCCAGCATTGAGTTCAAGCACAGCTGTTAGAAGCCGGATCGCGCGACGTGGCTGAGCTTTCGCCAGAATGCGTATAGCGAAAGCGAGATCAAGATCGGTACTAGGAATCTGATCCGCATTCCAGATGATTTCAGCCGCCTCTGCGTAAGCTTGATTGTTGTAAAGTCCATGTACCAGCTCACGACGCGTCTCCCAAGCCGTGGGATCGTTTTTGAGTTTTTCCTTAAGGAAAGATTCGTTGAAGGGTAGGCGTTCAGCACTCACGTTGGATGGATAAGTTTTTGTTGATTTAATAAAACGACATCCTTACTCATTTTTCGCAAGCAAGAAAGTTTTCAGAATCCTGATTTATTCCCCTGCCGAGCGGTTCCATTCTGGCTAAAATTCTATGGTCATCCGAATTTAATTGGGGCATGATGTTTTTTTTACGCAACTATTCTCCATAGCGGCGGTTTCATTTCATCAATAACCCTTATGAAATTCACTTTTTTACTAATGAGCAGTATGCTCGTTTTTAGCTCGATTTCATCAATCGCAGCTCCA
This sequence comes from Luteolibacter sp., assembly GCA_044354135.1. Lineage (GTDB taxonomy): Bacteria > Verrucomicrobiota > Verrucomicrobiia > Verrucomicrobiales > Akkermansiaceae > Luteolibacter. Next base: position 74,809 of record JBILAN010000002.1, on the reverse strand, counting down.
TTTAACAAAAAATGGAAGGATAGGGAAGATGAGCTAAACGGCAAAAAACCATTACCCGCCGACCCTTCACCCACAAGCGCCCCCGAATGGTATACTTGGACGGCATCCGGAGGCGAAAAATTGGAAGCAAGGTTCAAAGCTCTGGAAAATGGCATCGTGACCATCGAAAAAAGAGATAAAACCCTGGCGAGATTTCCATTGAATCGGCTCAATGAGGCCGATCAAAAATTCGCCGAGGCGTGCAAGGCTGCTAAGCCGCGAGCACCACTTTCACAGGTTGTCGTAAACCAAGCCGCCGCTCGTCTGGATGAAACCATCAATCTAGCGCTCAAGACCAACAACGAACCGGCAAATCCAAAAACTTCCGATGCCATATTTGTACGACGCATCTATCTCGATACAATAGGACGCATCCCAACCGAATCGGAAGCGCGTGAATTTTTGGATAATTCATCCCCACAGAAGCGTTCAAACCTAATAAACAATCTACTTAATTCACCCGGCTACACGATGGGAATGTATAATTGGCTCGCCGATATGCTTCGTATCAAAGACGACTACGGCAAGGGTGCGCGCGCCTTTCTTTATGAGGATTGGTTAAAAGACCAGATCGCTATGAACGTGCCCTGGAATGCAGTCGTGCGCGACATGTTAACTGCCGACGGCAAACTCAACCAAAATGGAGCGGCAGGTTTTCTATTGCGCGATGCACAAATGCCTCTAGATGGTGTGTCCAATTTACTCACGACATTTCTCGGAGCCAACGTGTCGTGTGCGCAATGCCATGATCACCCGTTTTCGGATTGGTCACAGCATGATTTCTACAGTATCGCAGCTTATTTCGGCGCAACCGATGGCTTCCATGAAAACGTATTCCGTAAATCGCGAATGCTACTCAAATCCGAAGAGCTCGCCTCAGTAAATAAATTTGTTCTGGGACAAATACTCACTCCGAACGCTTACAACTTAATAGATCTCCCGAAAAACCAGCTGAAATTTCCGCTGGATTATAAATACAAAGACGCCAAGCCGGGACAACTAACCACGCCATCGCTGATCCGTTGGTCAGATACGAGTGACAATAATCCAGCTTATGACGTCGCCAAAGAAAGTTCCGATCAACTCCGCAATCAATTCGCCGATTGGATGATACATCCGGAGAATCCCCGCTTCGCAGCCGCAATTGCAAACCGCATGTGGAAAAAAGTATTCGGCCTCGCCGTACAGGAACCCGTTACGGACATCGATGATCTTTCGCTAGCGAGCAATCAGGAATTATTAAAACAGATCACGACTTATATGAAACAAGCGCAGTTTGATTTGCGTGAATTTCAACGCATCCTTTTTCACACAGCGGCATACCAAAGAAGAGCGAGTCAAACGCCTGAAGATCCAAAAACCTATCGCTTTGCTGGACCAGTTATCCGCCGCATGAGCGCAGAACAAGCATGGGATTCCATAGTGACTTTGGTATCTGGCGACAGCGCAGACAACATCCTGCTACGTCGTGGCGATGATCTGCAAAAAACCGTAATCGCCGATGATGATTTCAATCCCAAAACCATCAAAAAAGTCGCCACTGAAATGCAAATCAATGGCATACGCCCAGGACCAGGCGTCAAAAATAACGGTGGCAACGCTCGATTGATGGTCTCGTTCTATGAAGGAGGCAAACCCGAGATGCACTCAGGCCTATTACTTGCGCGCGCCAGCGAAATCCAACAACCCGCGCCGGAAAACCACTTCTTGCGCTTGTTTGGTCAGAGCGATCGAATGGTATCTGACACGAACACCACCGATGGCAGCGTGCCGCAAATGCTGCAGCTCATGAATGGGCCGGTTCAAGACGCAGTCATAAATTATTCGACCGCTTTGCGCTCCGCGAACAAACAGAAAGCTGATTCCGATGCGATTACTTCGCTATATCTGAGTTTTCACAGCCGCAAGCCAACCGCAGATGAAACAAACAAAGCCTCCGCAGCTCTCAAAGATGGATTGAAACTAGAGGATCTTGCATGGATCTTACTGAATTCCAGAGAATTTCTTTTCCTTCCCTAACGTCTAACCTTCAAATCTTATTATGAAATCGGATCACACCAAACTTAACGAAGTCACCCGCCGCATGTTCGTTGAGCGTATGGCAAAATCAGCATTTGGACTCAGCCTACTACCCTATTTTTCGCAGCAAAGCTTTGCTCAAGAGCACAACCAAACCGCTGATAAAGCTAAACCCGGATTCGGCAAGGCGAAAGCTGTGATCATGCTGCAACTTTCTGGCGGACTCAGCCAGATCGATAGCTTTGACCCTAAAACAGGCGCATCAAAAGGACCTGGCTCAATACTCAGCACCAAAGCAGATTTTCAGGTTTCTTCTTTCCTTCCAGAGACCGCAAAAATTGCTGATAAAATCACCGTGATCCGCAGCATGACCGCCAAAGTAGGCGTGCATGATCAAGCTCGCTATCTCATGCGCACGGGTTTTGAAAGACGAGGAACTGTCATGCATCCAACCCTCGGTGCATGGGCAGAAAAATATCTTGGGCCCAGTCACCCAACTCTACCAAGCAGTGTATGCGTGAACCGACCGGCCAACTCAGGCAATGGATTCTTCCCTGCAACCATGAGTCCCCTGCCGATTCTTGATCCCGACGACGGACTCAAAAACTCCATTGCAAAAGCAGATTCTTCCGTCATGCAGAAGCGTTTGGCACTACTAAACCAGATGGATAACAAATTCAGTGGTGGGGTCAGTGATCCAAACGTGACGTCTTACAACGATTTTTATGAGAGCACTTTGCGGCTCATGAAAGGCAAAGACTTGCAATGCTTCGATCTCGGGAATGAACCAGAAGAATTGCGCAATAAATATGGAAAAAACAAATTCGGCCAAGGTTGCTTGTTAGCGAGGCGCTTGGTTGAGGGTGGTGTGCGCTATATCGAAGTGGAAAGCGGCGGCTGGGACATGCACAAGGATATCGAAGGTGGAATGCAAGATCGCGGTGCGGAATTCGATACCGCCTTCGCCGCTCTCATCAGTGACTTGGACTCACGGGGCTTGCTAGAAAGTACGATGGTTGTAGTAGCAACGGAATTCGGCCGCAAACCCACCTTCGACGGCAGCGGACGTGGACACCACCCATTGGTGTTTTCCTGTGTGCTCGCAGGCGGCGGAGCAAAAGCCGGCTACGCCCACGGGGCCAGCGATGCGGCTGGTGGCGATGTTGCTAAAGATCCTGTTACGGTCGGTGATCTGCACGCAACGGTTGCACATGCTTTTGGCTTACCTATCGAAAAAGCTGTGGTCAGTCCAAGTGGACGTCCCTTCAACATCGGCAACAAAGGCAAGCCTGTGGCAGCAATCTTCGCTTAGATAGATTATGAAGCTAGAGATTGGAAATTATCGACTCGGAATGTTGAGTTTACGTGGACCCGGAGTTGGAGGCTCCTCGGCGCTAGGAGCCGGAGCAACTGGAGGCGCAACAGGCGGTGCGACTGGAGCAATGGTTACAGCAGGCGCATCATCTCCTGGTTTTACTACTGTGCTCCATTTGACGTGAAGGACGCTAGTTGGCACGGATGATTTACTAATCGGTGTGGGAGGAACTATATTCAAGAGAGTAGCTTGATCATATATTTCATGTTTGAACTCTTCCCCAGTAGTAGGAAGCAGATCCGTAAGGCAGATAGGAGCGCTATACATGCTCATGCGAGAATTGAGATTGAGCTCTTCTTTTGGATCGCGAATCTTACGACTGATCTGTCCTATTTTATTGAGGTTCTTTTCAAACATACCACGCATGGTATTCTTATCGTCAGACCACAAAATGAAATACTCGATGTCAGGATTAACGAGAGTGGGATCTACCTCCAAAGCGGCACCATAAAAGCGAATGGCTTGCAAGATCATGCCGAAGTAAAGCATGGCGTTCGCCATTGCCATGTTATGACTGGGATTACCGCGGTTGTATTCAAGTACAGCTGAAAGAAGTCGGATTGCTTTCCGTGGCTGAGCTTTACCAAGAATATGAATCGCCAAGGCGATATCGAGGTCGTTGCTTGGAATGTATTTAGCACTCCAGATAACTTCCGCAGCCTCAGCATAAGCTTCCTTTTCGTAGAGACCATCTGCCAAGCGTATGCGTGTCTCCCATTCATCTGGGTTACCCCCAAGTCTCTCTCTCAAATAGTTTTCATCAAAGGGTAGGCGATCTTCACTCATGATAATTATTTTGATTGATTCCATCAAATAACGCCATTCTCTGCGACTATTCTCAAGCAATAAATTTAGCTGATTTCATTTTTGATGATTTACCAGTTCTTGGACCAGAGGAACATCCGCCACCGCCCAATCCAAATTAGGGAGCTCGGTTGGCTCACACCAGCGGATTTCCTCATGTTCATAGGCGCTAGGTGAGCCTTGAAGGATCTCGCAATAAAAGCCGCGCAGACGAATGGAAACCGTGCCATCCGTCCATTCGACAATTGCAGTAAGTGGATTTCCAACTCTTACATTGATACTTAATTCCTCGTAAAGCTCTCTTACAAGAGCAGCTTGATGAGTTTCTCCAGCATCTACTTTCCCTCCGGGAAATTCCCATAATCCACCCAGATGCCGGTCTAAGCCACGACGGCAGGCGAGGATTTTACCTAAAGGGTTTATGATGATACCACAGACGACTTCTAGCATGGTTCTTGGTTGGATAAATAGGTCGTATAGGACTTATAAGACCAAATCTTCATGATTTTTGCGATAATTCAATCTTGCGCGGGTCATATTTTCGCGGCGGCCGCCTATCTGAAGAAAGCCTGATGGATCATCGGGGGAGGAAGATGGCATAGGTCGTATTTGTCCTATACGACCTATTTCTTCAAGCTTTCTGATAGATCTCAGCTCCCGCCTCCGCGAACTCTTTCGATTTCTCCTCCATCCCTTTCTCCAGAGCTTCTTCTTCAGAAATTCCCTGTTGTGCGGCGTATTGCCGGACATCCTCTGAAATTTTCATCGAGCAAAAATGCGGGCCGCACATCGAGCAGAAGTGGGCGGTTTTCGCGCCTTCTTGAGGAAGGGTTTCATCGTGGAATTCGCGGGCGGTTTCCGGATCGAGACCGAGGTTGAACTGGTCTTCCCAACGGAATTCGAAGCGGGCTTTAGAAAGCGCATTGTCGCGGTATTGCGCCCCTGGATGACCTTTCGCTAGATCCGCTGCGTGAGCGGCAAGCTTGTAGGTGATCACTCCGTCTTTGACGTCTTTTTTGTTAGGAAGACCTAGGTGTTCTTTCGGCGTCACGTAGCAAAGCATCGCGCAACCAAACCAACCGATCATCGCGGCACCAATTCCGGAAGTGATGTGATCATAACCCGGTGCAATGTCGGTGGTCAAAGGTCCGAGGGTGTAGAACGGCGCTTCGTGGCACCACTCAAGTTGTTTCGCCATGTTTTCCTCGATCATGTGCATCGGCACGTGGCCAGGGCCTTCGTTCATGACCTGACAACCTTTCGCCCATGCGCGTTTGGTGAGTTCTCCTTGCACTTCGAGCTCACCGAACTGCGCCATGTCGTTCGCATCTGCGACCGAGCCCGGACGTAGACCATCGCCGATGGAGAAGCTGACATCGTAAGCTGCGCAGATGTCGCAAATTTCATCCCAATGCGTGTAAAGGAAATTTTCTTTGTGATGTGAGAGGCACCATTTCGCCATGATCGATCCACCGCGCGAAACAATGCCGGTCATGCGGCTCGCGGTCATGGGCACGAAGCGCAGAAGAACGCCGGCATGAATGGTGAAGTAATCGACGCCTTGCTCCGCCTGCTCGATGAGTGTGTCGCGGTAGAGCTCCCATGTCAGATCCTCCGCCTTGCCGTTGACTTTTTCGAGCGCCTGATAAATCGGCACCGTACCGATCGGCACCGGGCTGTTGCGCAAAATCCATTCGCGGGTTGCGTGGATGTTTTTTCCGGTGGAAAGATCCATCACGGTGTCGGCACCCCATTTGGTCGCCCAACGCATTTTCTCAACCTCTTCCTCGATCGATGAGGCGACCGCGGAGTTGCCGATGTTCGCGTTGATTTTCACGAGGAAATTGCGGCCGATGATCATCGGCTCGCATTCCGGATGGTTGATATTGAGCGGGATGATCGCGCGGCCCGCCGCGACTTCGCTGCGGACGAACTCCGGAGTGATCTGCTCGGGGATGCGCTGTGGGAAACGTTTGAAAATGTTCGGTGTGTATGGGCTCTCGGGAGACTGGTGCGAGCCGGTGTGCTGCTTGTTGAGATCGTTGCGGACGATATCGCTTTTCAAATCCGCAATCTTCGCACGACGCATGTTCTCACGGATCGCAATGAATTCCATCTCCGGAGTAATGATGCCATTGTCGGCATACCACTTCTGGGTGACCGGATGGCTTTTCGCGCGCAGCGGCTTGCGGCGGTCGGCTGTCAGACCGGGAAACTCGACGAAGCGATTGGCGCGCTCCGACTTCGATGCGAACTCCGCGTGTTTTTCTGTTAGGTAACCGTTGTCCTGCGGTTGCACCTCGCGGCCTTCGTAAGCCTCCACATCACCGCGTTTCAATATCCATTCACGGCGCAACGCCGGCAAACCTTCTTCGGAAGTTCCCCTGAAATCCGGATCTCCCCACGGTCCGGAGCAATCATAAACCCGCACCGCCTCATTTTTCTCGATCCGACCATTGAATGCCTTCGTATCGCTCAAGGTGATCTCACGCATCGGCACTTGCACTTCCGGATGAATCTCACCTTGAATATAAATCCGGGTCGATGCCGGCAGGGGCGCGCGGGATTCATCGTGTTTTGATGTCGCGGTGGTTTCTTCTGGGCTGATCATAATAGTTTCTGGATTCGTGGTTTAAATCGCGAATCAGAAAGCCATTGGAAAACAAGAACACCAGCGGCATTCCCGACTCCCTCCGGCGGCATGATCCGCTTCAGGTTCGAAGGGTTTTTTCCGCGCGCCGGAAAGTCTCAGCCCTCCGTTCGGAAAGCTCCCCTGTGGTTTAAGCAGACTCAATCACCCCACCCCACTTGTCAAGAATGCGAACCGCCGGAGGCTCTGGACTGCTGGGATTCTTCCCAGCTCTTTGCGTGGAGATGTTTTATCGGGTGGAAAAGAATACCCCGCCGCTCCATTTTGGCATCACTCACCCGCAGAGCTGTGGATAACCACAGCAGTCCAGAGCCTGCGGCGTAATCGCTTTCTCTTTGCTTGCCCCGCCCGTCTCTTCCCGCTACTCCAAGCGGGACATGAGTGAAGCCACTTCCCAAGCACCCCAGTCAACCGAAGCAGAACTTATTGCGGTTCGCCGTGAAAAACTCGCCAAGCTCCGCGAATTAGGGGTCGACCCTTTCGGCGCTCGTTTTGAGATCACCATTACCCCTGCCGCACTCAAGGCGGATTTCGCCGAAGGCAAACAAGTCACCACTGCTGGGCGCATCGTTGCTTTACGCGACATGGGTAAATCCGTCTTCTTCAGCGTCGGCGATGCCGAGGGCGCGATCCAAGGTTATCTTGGGATGAAAGAACTCGATGAGACCCAAACAGCGATTTGGAAATGTTTGGATCGTGGCGATTGGATAGGAATTTCTGGCGAAACCTTCCTCACCCGCACCGGCGAGCCGACGATCAAAGTTGCATCCTTCACCCTGCTCTCCAAATCCCTCCGTCCGATGCCGGACAAATTCCACGGTCTTGCAGATCGGGAAACGAAATACCGCAAGCGCCACCTCGACCTCATGGGCAATCCGGACAGCGCGCAACTTTTCATCACCCGCTCGAAAATGATCGCGGAGATCCGCAATTTCCTCCACGCACGGGACTTCCTCGAAGTCGAGACCCCCATGCTGCAATCAGTCGCCGGTGGTGCGGCCGCCCGCCCGTTCGAGACTTATCACAACGCCCTCGGCATGCCGCTCACCCTGCGCATCGCTCCCGAACTTTTCCTCAAACGCCTTTTGGTCGGCGGCTTCACGAAAGTGTTCGAACTCAACCGCAACTTCCGCAACGAAGGCATCTCCCGCCGCCACAATCCTGAATTCACGATGCTCGAAGCCTACTGGGCGTTTTCCGATTTCGTGGAAATGGCGAACATGGTCGAGGAAATGACCTGCCGCCTCGCGGAGAAATTCTGCGGTGGATTGAAAATCGAACACAAAGACGAAGAAGGCAACGTCATCCGCACCATCGATCTAACAAGACCTTGGAAACGCGCAAGCTACCACGACCTCATCAAAGGCGTCGCTGGCGATGACTTCTTCGACATCACTGCGGAGCAACGCCGCGCGAAATGCGAAGCGATCGGTGTGCAGCTTTCCGACAACATGGAGGACTACGAGGTCATCCAACAGGTCTTCGAGAAAAAAGTGGAGGAACACACGTTCGATCCCTGCTTCGTCACCCGCGTCGCAAGCGAGCTCGTGCCTCTCGCCAAAGTCACCCCCGGCGGCCGAACCGTCGAGGTTTACGAACTCATCATCAACGGTCAGGAAATTTCCCCAGGCTACTCAGAACTCAACGATCCAGATGTCCAAAAAGATCGCCTCGAACACCAAGCCGGCGGCGAAGAAGAACAAAAGGTCGATTACGATTTCATCGAAACCCTCGAACACGGCATGCCACCCGCAGGCGGCATCGGTATCGGCATCGACCGCTTGGTCATGATGCTAACAGGCGCACCGACGATTCGCGACGTCGTGCTTTTCCCGCTGTTGAAGAAGAAGGATTGAGGATTCTCAGGAGTTTTCTAACTCAAACGTCGTTTGGTGATTCGTTGTTTCATGTGAACGATCGTGACCACTTGGATTTCGCTGAGCTCATGGGCGTAGATAATACGATAGTTTCCCTCGTGAACTTCCCTCAGGCTCGATTCCTTGAACTCATGCACTGGGTGTCCTCGGCTAGGCATTTTGGAGGCACGCTCAACACGCAAGATGAGTCGCTCCACTTGCAACTGGGCGTAATGTTCGGAATCACGGGCGATAAAATGATGGATCGCCTGTAAATCACGATGGGCTTGCGCGGACCAAGTGATATTCATGCTAGCCCGAATTCGCTGCGTATGGATTCATGACCGTGTTTGCGCCCTTTACGCAAGTCGTCCATACCCGCCTCGATTTTCTGCCGGACAAGGATTTCATACATCAGATCATCCCAGCTAGCTGTATCCGGCAAATCACGAACCAATCGCTTAGCCTCTTTCTTGATCGACGATTTCTTTTCCGTAGATGGCATGATTGAGACTTTCATCAATCGAGACCGTTACGCAAGCATCAAAGCTTTGATATTTGAAGAAATCGGGCTCAATCGCAGTCATGAGAACCAGCATCTTCAGGGCTTGTTCATTGCAGCAAATCATTCATTTTCAAATTCAATCATGCGCCGCTTTCCAATCCAGATTCTCGTCACCTGTCTTTTCCTGAACTCCTGCGCCTCCACCAATTCTCCGCTCATTTCCCATCCGACACATGCAGCGGAAGTTGATACAGGCGAATCGAAATTTGCTGTCGGTGCCAGTATGTTGGAACGTGCGGTTTTGGAACTTCCGCCAGAAGCGGTTGCCGATATTCCGAGATCGCAGCGCGCCATATTCCTGTCGCATCTTGGAGCCGACGAACCACCCAACAATCGACTGGATGTCAAGAACGGCTTCCTTGAGTTCTATACCGATGGAGAAGTCCCATTCTTCGCTAATTCCATGCTCTACATGAAGGTGTTTCCAAAAAAGGACGGTGGTGACATCGTTTTCTGTCACATGCCGAAGCCGCAAGCAGACACGCTGCCACCACGTCCAGGACAAACCTATTTTTTCACTCAACGTGATGGAAAATGGGTGGACGTTACGAAGGAAACCCTGCCAAGTGGCGTCGATATCCTCTGGCTATTTAGGCACAGCAGGAACTCGCTTATTTTACAAGCCGGTCCGTACGATGTTTGGAAAAAGCCTGACGGCATGAAATCCTATAGCGGAGACGCGAAGCGGCGCTTGGACCTTGTGTGGGATAGAAAGTCTTTTCATGCGCAGAAGGCGAAATCCCCGACATTCGATTACGGCAGATAGCGAGAGAGTTCTCCTGCTCAGAACGGACGCATACCTTGGGGCAATTGGAATTTCTAGATATGTTGTCCGCCCCCCTTGTGATCAGATCAGTAAGTGCGAGTCGTCTTGGTCTGGACCGTGCCATACGTGGTCGGGCTGACTTCGGATGTCGTGGTGCTGGTCCGTGTGGCCGGGCTACGTGGCGCGACATAAGTGCAACTGGAAAGAAGACCGAGTGTGCTGAGAGCGAGAATTAGGATGCTAGTTTTCATGGTCATATAGTTTGTAATTAATGAGGGATTGATTCCCCCAGCGCTGAAATTTAGTTGGCATCGCCAAGGACTGCTATGGGGTCTAACCCTTAGACCGTTTGCCAAATGAATAAATACTGAAAATTTGCTTTTTCACTTAGACCGAAGACTCATCTCAAGAGCAGGTCTAAAGGTGGCGACATTCCCAGCCCTGAAGGGGCGTAACACGGCTCATGTTGCGCGCGTAATCATCGGATCCATCACGAATTAAAAACCACCCGCAACGCCTCCACCACGCCATTTCCATGAACAGCTTTTGCGACATAGCCGTTTCTGGATTCGATGAGCTTGCGGATTTCATCGACCGCATTCGAAGGACAAGCAGCTTGACCGGAATGTTCTTCGGAAAGCATTTCGACATCGTTGTGACTGTCGCCCATGGCGAAGGTATGGGCGGCATCTAACTGAAAAATTTTCGCCATCTCAGAGAGCGTGGTTCCCTTCTGGTAATTCCTGTGACCGAAGCGCAGATAAATCGAGTTCCGCTGCCAGCCCAACTCCGGCACTTCGCTTACCATCGGAGCGATACGCTCCACAATCCATTCCATTTCCTCTTCGGTGCGGGAGATCAGGCCGGCGGGATCGCCATCTAGCTCGATGTATTGCGCGCCGGTATGTTCTTCGACCAGTTTGCGGATGTGTTTCAAGGTCTTGCCGGCCTTTTTGAATAGGCGGTGAATGTCTTTTGCGCATCGTGTATTCCATGGCTGATGCGGTTGAAACCGGCCGAACGCGTTTGGGAAAAAAATCTCCCGCTCTCTTGCGATCACCCAATCTGGAAGAAACGGAAATTTACTTTCTAACAAACCTTCCACCACATGCTGCATGGATCGACCCGTGTTGATTCCCCACACCGCGTTGCGGGTTTCACGAAGGTTTCGGATCGTTTCAAAAAACGCAATCGGTACCGGTTCGGGATCAGCGGGATGATGCAGCGTGCCATCGAAATCAAACGACAACAACCATTTGGGTTTCTTACAGGCATCCAGAGTTCTCACGGCACAAGGCTACAACAAGCCTGACAATGGGCAAGAGAATCACTTCAACACATCGCATCGCTTTGCCCATGTCTGCCAGAGCTGTTTGAATTCCTCCAGCTTCGCTGGATCTTCTTCCGCAAGGTCGGTCAGCTCAGTGGGATCGTTTTTCAAATGATAGAGATGCCATTTGTTTTTCTCACCACTCACCGCCTTCCAATCTCCACGACGCACCGCTTTCCTTCCATAATGTTCCCAAAACAATACGCGGTCTGGGCCAGCACCATCCGCTTTGAAAGATGGCACGAGACTCACTCCCTCCTGCGGTTTGATTTCTTTTCCATCTAGCTGTTTTGGGTAATCCGCATCCGCGACGTCTAGCAAGGTCGGCATCACATCGATGACATGACCCACGGTTTTCCGTATCTCTCCCTTACCTTTGATGCCTGCCGGCCAGTGGGCGATGAACGGCGACGCGATACCGCCTTCGTGGGTGAACATTTTGAATTGGCGGTAAGGCGTGTCGGAAACGTTCGCCCATTCGAGACCTGCGCTTGAATAGGAAAGACCGGTTCCGATCGCAGCGTCTTTTTCTCCTCGGTCAAAACCACCCGGCCCGCCTTCCGCGGAGCAACCGTTGTCTGATAGAAATAGAATCAGGGTGTTATCGAGCTGCCCGAGATCTTTGAGTTTCCCCGCCAGCTTACCGACGTTTTGGTCGATGCAATCGATCTGTGCCGCATAGATTTCCATCCGGTGCGCGAGATCCTTTTGTTTTTCCTCGGACATTTCACTCCATGGTTTCGCTTCAGGATCACGCGGGCTCATGACGGTGTTTTCCGGAATCACTCCGAGCTGCTTCTGTTTTTCAAAACGCTTTTCTCTAACCACGTCCCAACCTGCATCATATCGTCCTTTGTATTTCGCGATGTCCTGCGGCTTCGCTTGCAAGGGCCAGTGCGGGGCGATGTGCGCGAGATAGAGAAAGAATGGTTTCTTTTCCTTCACCGCCTCATCGACGAAACCGATGGCTTGATCGGTGAAATCATCGGTCACGTAGAGATCGTCGGGTGGCACAATGGGCTTGCCGTTCTGATAAAACACGCGCTCGGGCTTTAGCTTCAGGGTTTCTTTGAAATAGATACCCCCACCATGCAACACGCCCCAGTAGCGATCGAACCCGCGTTCCACAGGTTTCATTCCTTCGCCATCGCCGACATGCCATTTGCCCGCCATCAGGGTCGTGTAACCCGCCGGCTTGAGCACCTCGGCTAAGGTCACGCAGTTGCGATTCAGGTAACCTAGGTATCCGGGCTTGTCCGATTTTTCCATCATGGCGCCAACTCCGGCCTGATGCGGATACAAACCGGTTAGCAAAGACGCTCGCGTCGGGCAGCAGCGTGCGGTGTTGTAAAAATTCATGAAGCGTAGTCCATTGCCAGCGAGTTGATCGAGATTCGGCGTCTCGATTTCCGAACCGTAGCAGCCCATATCGGAGAATCCCATGTCATCGACGAGAATCACGATGATGTTCGGTTTGTCCGCCGCATGAACGCTCGAACATGCAAACAACGGAAGAAACAAAATTGTGACAAAGAGGATTTTCATGAGGATTTAAGGCTACCCGGATCAGCTTTGAAGCTTCAATTGAATTTCAACCTACAAGAATATTCGAATAATCCAAGTTATCTCGCGCACTCCGTTTGAATTTGTATCGCATTGCCGAAATAGACCTTCTAATCAGACTGGATAAATCATGTTACACGAGATTTTCATCCTCATTCATTTGGCGGATGAAAACCGGAAAATCACAGTTCCGCTTGGCGGACATATGTGGAATTGCTCAGCATGCGGACAAACTCAGCCACATGAGTAAATGACCGTGATGACGGACGAGTCAGACCCCTTTCGCAAAGCAGTAACTAGGATCCAAAAGAACTTTTGAAAAAGAATGGGATCCACCAACTCTTAAACCCAAAAAGACTATAACGCGTCAGATACGCTTTGTAGTCATGTTTTCTGATCCTCTACGACCCTTTGCGACCTCAGCGTCTCTGCGGTGAAAATTAAATTTCTATCGAGCCACTTTTTTCCTAAATCCCGTGCTTGCCCAAATCCGCTCCCGCGCCTACATCCTCCGCGCATGGCAACGATCAATTCCAATTTCCTCAAACTCAAAGCGGGTTACCTCTTTCCTGAAATCGCACGTCGCGTCAAAGCTTACACGGAAGCGTATCCCGACAAAGCCGCGCGCATCATCCGTTGCGGAATCGGCGATGTGACTGAGCCTCTCCCCGCCGCCGTGCGCGAGGCGATGCATTCAGCCGTCGACGAACAAGGCGATCGTGCGACCTTCAAAGGCTACGGCCCGGAGCAAGGTTACGAGTTTCTTCGCCAGGCCATCGTCGACAACCAGTTCGCCAACATGGGCATCTCCGCCGACGAAGTTTTCATTTCCGATGGCTCGAAATGCGATACGGGAAATATTTTGGATATTTTCGGAAAAGGCAACGTCATCGCCATCACCGATCCGGTGTATCCCGTATACGTCGATACCAACGTCATGGCCGGCAACACTGGAGATGCCGATGAAAACGGCGCCTACGAAGGTTTGCTCTATCTGCCCTGCAACGCCGAAAACGAATTCGTCGCCGGCGTCCCATCCGAGCGAGCCGATCTTATTTATCTCTGCTTTCCTAACAACCCCACCGGTGCCGTCGCCACCCGCGCACAACTCACTGAGTGGGTCGCCTACGCGCTCAAGCACAACGCGATCATCCTGTTCGATGCCGCATATGAAGCCTTCATCCAGGATCCGGAAATTCCACACTCCATCTACGAAATCGAAGGCGCACGCGATTGCGCGATCGAGTTCCGCTCGTTCTCGAAAAACGGTGGCTTCACCGGTGTACGCTGCGCTTACGTGGTAATTCCGAAATCGGTATCGGGTCGTGCCGAAGACGGCACGCCTGTCCCTATCCATCAACTCTGGTCCCGCCGCCACTCCACCAAATTCAACGGCGCCTCTTATCCCGTGCAAAAAGGCGCGGCAGCAGTGTTTTCCGAAGAAGGCAAACAACAAGTTTCCGAGCTCATCAATCATTACATGGGAAATGCCAAACTCCTCCGCGAGGCTTGCCTCTCGCTCGGCCTAAAAGTTTTCGGCGGGGTCAACGCCCCCTACGTTTGGGTCGGCTGCCCAGCGGGCGTGAGCTCATGGCAGATGTTTGATAAAATGCTCCAAGAAGCCCAAGTCGTCATCACCCCAGGCTCTGGCTTCGGCTCTGCTGGCGAAGGCTATTTCCGCATCTCCGCCTTCAACACCCGCTCGAATGTCGAGGAAGTCTGCCGCCGCCTCAAAGAGCAAATGGCGTAATCCGATCTTCCATCCGTCCGTTTCGCCATTTATGACACCTACATGTTACATCTGAAACTGGCATACATCACTGTTACTTGTCTGGCGCTATGCCAGTGCGTAGGCTCGAGCTACTCTGGATCTCCCAATATGGGCGGCCCGACCGAGGAAGAACGTGCGATCGCCATTACCAATGAACCCAAGGGAAATTTTTACTACGGTCGCCGCTACTATGTGGAAAAAACCCGTTTCTGGGGATACCTGCGCGAACCGGGCCAGTCGGCCAGTAAATCCAAATTGGCTATTTTCAGAGAATCCCGCGTTCAAAATCCAGATCGCCTCCCAGAAGACGGCCCACCGGGACAAAGATACGGCTTCGATACGAATTACGAATACCGCATCCACGGCAATTATACTGGCGAGAAAGCTTACGATCCCAATAGCGACCAAATCCTCCCGGTTTTCGTGCCCACCAACTTCGAACTCGTCAACCGTGAGCCCGGCTGGCTGTTTAGCCCAAAAGACCATTACCACCCCCAACGCTTCACCCTCTGGGTGCATTAGGCTTAGCGAGTTGAAAATTTAAACAAATGCGGTCCTGAGCTCCGCTCAATATTTGCTTTTCCATCATGTCAGCCATCGAAGCTCCAACCCCATCCTCACCTGCTACCGCCGCATGGCGCGCGTGGCTGGACGAGCACGGGCCGAAGCTTTTTCTGTTCGCAAAAAACCAAACTCGCTCCCACGAAGACGCTCAAGACGTTCTGCAAGACGCCATCGTGAAGCTCGTCGAGAAAATCCGCACCGGCGAATTCGTCGGCGGACAAGATGCTTGGCAGCCTTATCTATACGCTACCATTCGCCGACTCGCGATCGACCTCTCACGAAAAGACAATCGCCGCAAACGTCGTGAAGACCACGTTTCCGAAAATGTCGAAAACGAACAACTAGAAGCCTTTCATCCATGGTTTGACTCCACAGACAGCGATGACGAAACCCGCGCTCAACTCGAGACCGCTCTCAAAGCCTTACCGGAAAAATTCTCTGCCGTGATCATTATGAAAATCTGGGGTGATCGCACCTTTGCGGAAATTGGCGAAGCTCTTGAAATTTCCCAAAACACAGCTGCCTCGCGGTATCGCTATGGACTAGAAGCTTTAAAACGTGAACTCGCCTCCGCCCGCAAACGTGGCGACCTCTCGATCTGATATTCAAACTTTCAATTATGTCCAAAATTCCAACCATCGCTGAACAAAAACTCGCCGATCTGCAGCCAAACAAGCTCGATGATGATTTCATGGATCGGCTCCTTGCATCAGCCGATGGATCTCTAACAGAACTTACCAGCGAAGAACTTCAATTCGAAGCCAGCCTGCGTAAATTTTCACCACCAAAACTTTCCACTTCTTTCGACTCCGCTCTCTTGGATATTCTTAACGACACGCCATTCCATGTTGATGAGAAAATCGTATTGTTCCACAAATCAACATCACAAACCAAAAACACTTCCTCTAAGCTGCGCCGATTTAATCTAGCAACTGCCGCCGCCGTTGCTCTCCTTGGTTCGATCGCCGCATGGATCAATCCAGGCCAGGATCATGAAACCATCACTTATAATCCAGAGCGTTTCATCCAAGAACCTTCAACAGTCACATCACCCACTCCCAGTTCTTTCGCTCCAGCAAGCTTCAAGCACAGCCTCAGCGACACCCGAGATGAAGGCGTGATCTGGAGCCAAGCCAACCGCCCTCATCGCGTTTTGCGCTTCACCTATATGGAGCGCACCACCCTTAAAAACGAAAAAGGTGAGTTGATTCAAGTTGAGCGACCTCGTGAAGAATATGTGATTATTCCAGAAAAAATTGACTGAAATTTTTACTCCCCCATACCAACCAATCATCCGATATGAAATCACAACGATACATATTAACTACTAGTTTTATAGGAGTAGTTTCATTGTTCGCCGCATATAATCTAACAGCCATCGAGCCAGCACCAGATAATGCCAAGCCCCCTGCTGAACTCGAGGATCGTGTTGAAAAGCCAAATGACGGCGAAGCAAAAATGCCTTTCATCGGAGTCGTCACCGTAACTTTACCTGAAATGGTTGCAGATCATCTCAATCTGAAAGCCGGGACAGGCGTCATCGTACGCAGCGTTTCACCCGACAGCCCGGCTGATAAATCTGGAATCAAAGTCAACGATATCATTCTCAATATCAATGAAACCGCTGTTAACGATCCGGAAGCTTTCAGAGCAGAAATCGGCAGTCATAAAATTGGCGATAGGCTAAAATTAAAAACCATCCAAAAAGGCAAACCTAAAGACCTCGAAATCACGCTCATTGAACGTCCGGCTAACGTATTCGCAGACGCTCCAGACGCAGGGCGCCTGCGCGATTTTATCGAACTGAATCTGGGCGGCCTTCTTGGAGGTGCTCTTGGTGATATCCAAGGTCAAGATGGTGCTGAGGGATTGGAAATTATTCCCCAGCAACTCGAGTTGGGGGACGAAAGACTTAAAATGCTACGCAAGCAATTGAGAGACGCGATGGAAGCAGGTCCAAAAATCCAACCCGAGCCCGGCAATATCCAGTTACAACAACAGTCCACAATTCGCATGATGGATAGAGAGGGCTCTATCGAATTCAAATCTGTTGGAAAAAATTCCGAAGTCACCGTTCGCGATAAAGCCAATGAGATCGTCTGGTCAGGCCCATGGGACACACCACAAGACAAAGCCGCAGCTCCCGATGATATCCGCGAACGTATTGAAAGACTCAATATCAACAATGGCGGTGGTGGCGGCTTGAAATTTGAGTTACGCAAATAGTCTCTCAGAATCAGAGAAACCCGGGGTAAGGCTGAACATCCTTCGCCAGCATCCGCTCGCCTTCGAAACTGAATTTCCCGATCAGTGTCTGCCCCGCAAGAACTTGAGGCAGCCAATGCTTGTCGTCCTCCCACATTCTTTCGTAAGGAATATCATCAAGCGGTGCCCATAACGGCACTGCTTCCGGAGTCTCTGTTGGTTCGCCTTCAAACTCACTCGCAAGAAACACGTGACAGCGTAAATTTGGGTAGTCGGACATCTGAAACCATAGCTCAGCCACTTTTCGGGCATCTTTCACGGCAATACAAAGCTCCTCCTCGGTTTCCCGCACCGCGCCTTGCAACGGGCTTTCACCGGGGTCGATTTTTCCTCCGGGGCCGTTAATCTTCCCCTGTCCATGGCCCCGTTTCTTCTCAATAAGCAGGATTTGGCCGTTTTTCACCACAAACATCAAAGTCGCCTCAATAGCTGCCTGCCAATTTATCCATTCCTTTCCATCCATGCTTGAAAGGATAAATAACGGATGAATGTAACTTTCCCGAGGTGATTTTTCACTCTCGGAAATTTTTCTTATTGCAAATCAATCTCAATTAGCCGAACTTATCCCTGATGCCAACCAGCCAACCAGCTAAACGCCAATTTACCTTAAACGAGGTGAGTCTGAACTGTGACGTTCGGATCAGCAGCCTTAAAGGCCCTGCTTGCGATCGTCTGCGTGATCTTGGTTTCTGCGAACAAATGCAACTGCGCAAAATTTCTAACGGCCGCAACTTGGTTTGCACCGTCTGCGGTGCAAAAATGGCGATCAGTCGTGAATTGGCCGAGCAAGTCCTCGTCGCTCCTATCCGCTAATCCTGAGGAAACATCGCTGTGTCAGAGATTCACTCAACTATAGCGCTTGTTGGTAATCCAAATTCTGGGAAATCGACGCTATTCAATGCCCTAACAGGAAAAAACCAAAAGGTAGGCAACTATGCAGGAGTCACAGTTGAAGTCAAAAGCGGTGAGACCTACACACCCCATGGCAAAAAACTGCAAGTCCTCGATCTACCGGGTTGCTACTCACTAAGCGCAGAGGCCGTTTCGCCCGATGAACAGATCGCGCTTAACGCCCTAAAAGGAAAATTGGAAAATCAGGCCAAACCCGATCTCGTGGTTTGTGTCGTTGATGCTTCAAATCTGGAGCGCCATCTCCAACTCACTCTCCAAGTCATCGAGCTCGGACTGCCTTGTGTGCTGGCTCTCAATATGGTCGATGTCGCTGAAAAATCAGGACTCAGGCTCGATCCCGCAAAACTCTCCGAAGAACTCGGCATTCCCGTGGTACCTATGCAGGCAAATACCTCAAAAGGAATTGTTGAACTCAAACAAGCCCTGCGTTTTCCGTTTCCTCATGCCTCGCAAGTTTCATGGCTTTCAAAGACCGGCGATATCGAAACAAACCGCCGCACTTTCATCGCCTCGCTCTGCGAACTCGCCGCGCGTCGACCCGACACCCACCAACTCAATTTCACCGACAAGCTCGATTCATACTTGCTTCACCCATTTTTGGGTTGGGTCGCTTTTCTCGCGATCATGTTCACCTTGTTTTGGGCAATCTTTTCTTTTGCTTCGATTCCGATGGATTTCATCGACTCCACACTCGGCAATCTCGGTGCTTGGGTTGAATCTCTCATGTCGGAAGGCGATCTGCGCTCACTGATTGTCGATGGTGTTATCGGCGGGGTTGGCGGCGTATTGGTATTCCTTCCGCAAATTCTTTTACTATTCTTTTTTATCGGTCTGTTAGAAAGCTCAGGCTACATGTCGCGGGGTGCGTTTCTAATGGATCACGTGATGGCAAAAGCTGGACTCAGCGGAAAAGCGTTTTTGCCATTATTTGGTTCTTATGCCTGTGCGATTCCAGGTGTGATGGCTACACGAACCATCGATTCTGCAAAAGAGCGTTTGGTAACGATTTTCATCGCACCTTGGATGAGCTGCTCCGCGCGACTTCCGGTTTACTTCCTCATCATCCCATTACTGCTTCACGAAAATGAAGGAACATGGAAACAAGCACTGGTCTTGTTTGGAATTTATACCATTGGAACACTCTCCGCATTCATCGTCGCGCGCATCTTGCGTGGCAAACTCGGTCCCGATAAGGTCGTCACACACTTCATGTTGGAACTACCACCTTACCGCAGGCCGCAGTGGTCATATATCTTCCGACACGTCCTGGATCGCGGATGGTCGTTTGTGCGCAAAGCCGGCACCATTATCCTAGGGCTGTCTATCCTTCTCTGGGCTTTGGAAAATTATCCTAAATCTGATTCCGAACATCCAGCTGAAGTTCTCTCCCACAGTGCGCTCGGACGCATCGGTGATGTAATCGAACCCGCCTTCAAACCACTGGGATTCGATGGCCGAACCGGAACAGCCATTCTAACAACTTTCGCTGCGCGAGAATTTCTCGTCTCCTCTCTTGGAATTATTTTCAACGTGGAAGAAACCGATAACGACGTAAAAACCCGCAGCCTAATCCGCGAAAAAATGCAAACCGCCACTTGGCCTGACGGACGCCCGCTGTTTACCCCACTGAGTTTGGTTTCACTACTCGTGTTTTTCATCTACGCACTCCAATGTTTGCCAACATCCGCCGTCGTCGCCCGCGAGGCCGGTTCATGGAAATGGGCCGTCGGGCAATTTGTTTTCATGTCGGGCTTTGCGTATGTCGCCTCCTTGCTCGTCTTCCAAATAGGCTCACTGATGGGCTTTTAATCAGATGCATTGGCAAACTTACACCGCCCTTGGAATTGTCGGCATCACGCTGACGATATTTATCTATCGTATCTTTTGCAGGAAAAAATCCAAAACCTCCTGTGGCCACAACTGCGCTTGCGGAACCGTTAAGAAGCCTTGAGCTTGTTTTGCTTGTGACGAATTTGTCACCGCACCAATGATGTAATTCGTCATGATTGGTGGCTTTTATGTCACCGGAAGTGATAGTCATTTCCGCATGCTCTATGAAAATCGATATCGTGACGGATACCTTCGCACCGGATGTGAACGGTGTGGCGATGACACTAGGAAGACTCACTGATGGCTTACGCAAGCTTGAGCACCGTGTTCATGTTATTCGCACGGGTGATGGAAAGGATGACGAAACCATCGTTAGATCCATTCCCTTACCTGGATACCGCGAGGTCAGAGTGGGATTACCGGCATCGCTGATGTTGCGTATGCGCTGGCGCAAGCGCAGACCAGATGCCATTTACGTAGCAACCGAGAGCCCACTTGGAAAATCAGCAGTCGCTGCCGCGAAAATTTTAGGCATTCCAGTGCTAACAGGTTTCCATACAAACTTTCACGAATACATGAATCGCTATAGCTTGGGCAGGCTCCAACCCATGGTGATGTCTTATCTCAAGCGCTTTCATGAACGCGCCGATTGCACTCTAGCACCTTCTTTGGAACTGGTTGAAAAATTGCGCAATGAAGGCTTTGAAAATGTTCATCTCATGGGCAGGGGCGTGGATACGGAATTATTCTGTCCAAGTAAGCGTTGCGAAGCTCTTCGCGGCACATGGGGCGCGACAACTTGCTCGCCCGTCGCCATCGTTGTAGGTCGCATCGCTGCGGAAAAAAACCTGGAACTTGCAATTCAATGTTTCTCTGAAATGCGCAATCTGGTTCCGGACCTACGCTGCGTGATGGTCGGTGATGGCCCGCTGCGCGAAAAGCTCGCAGCCAAACATCCATGGGTGCATTTTTCAGGCGTCCATACCGGTGAGGATCTCGCCCGCCATTATGCCTCGGCGGATATTTTGCTTTTCCCGAGTGAAACCGAAACTTTTGGAAATGTGGTGTTAGAAGCAATGGCAAGCGGACTCGTTACTGTCGCCTACGACTATGCAGCAGCAGCCAAATTTTTAAGACATGGTGAAAACGGATTGAAAGCCGATAAGGGTGATGCAAAAGGATTTATAGAAATCGCCAAAAAATCTCTCGATATGCATCACGACCATCCCTTACGCACTGCCGCCCGTGAAATAGCTATAACCCAAGGATGGAACCGTGTTGTGCAGGAATTCGAAGGGCATCTTCGTGAAATATCTAACAATAGTGAAACTCCGATAACCCCCTTGCCCATCGTCTCACGTTCCAAAAAACGCAAAAAAGTTTTCTATCGAACCGTTTTTCTCTCTGACCTCCATCTCGGAACGCCCGATAGTAAAGCCACAGAGGTTGGCGATTTTCTCAAACAACTCAGATGTGAAAAACTCATTCTCAATGGTGACATCATCGATGGTTGGGCGCTGAAACGCGGCGCGAAATGGGAATCGCGACACAGCCGAGTCATTCGCAGAATTCTCAAAATGACTGAAAAAGACGATACGGAGGTAATATATCTACGTGGCAATCATGATGAGATACTTGAGCGTTTCCTGCCTCTCACATTCGGGAAAATCCGTTTCACTAAAGAATACATTCACACCACTGTAAAAGGCCAACGCTACCTCGTCGTTCACGGCGATGGTTTCGATAGCGTTTCGACCAACCACAAGTGGCTCGCGACCCTTGGTGCTATCGGTTACGACAGCCTGCTCAAAGTCAACCGTTACTATAACTACTGGCGCACATGGAGAGGTCAGGAATACTTCTCTCTTAGCAAAAGGGTAAAAGCGAAGGTAAAATCTGCCGTCAGCTTCGTAGATAAATACGAAGTCCTACTTCAAGATCTCGCTCTGCACAAAGAGTGTAACGGCATCATTTGCGGACATATTCATACCCCAGAAGATAAAAAGGTTGGAGAAGTGCATTACCTCAACTCCGGCGATTGGGTGGAGAGCCTGACTGCGATTGTTGAACACCATGATGGACGCATGGAACTCATTCACTACAAGGACTTCCTAACAGCTGATTACACGTGACGAGAGTGTTACAATACCTCATTTGCCAACCCAGATAGCATCATCGAAAAATTTTCATAATTTGGCGCACTGCGTGTGCGCATTAGTTTTGTGTAGTTAGTAAAATCGGGGCGGATTCAAAAAGGGTTCTCCCCAATTTTTTTAACTGAATGGCCCACTAGGTTATATGGGCTTTTTACTAATATGAGGCACGGACAAAACGGAGGCAGAGGCGAAGAAACAACCTGTTCTTTGAAACTTGGAAATTGAAATTTGAAATTTCACCGCGTCAGCACCATCACGTTTTCCAGATGGCGGGTGTGAGGAAAAAGATCAAAAGGCTGAACTTCTTCTAACAGATATCCAGATTCCCGCAGGATTTTGTAATCACGCACTTGCGTTGCCGGATCACAGGAAACATAAACTAATCGCTGCGGACCAAAAGCCACGAGCTGCGCTAAAAATTCTGGACTGCAACCTTTTCTTGGCGGATCGATCACCACCACAGTTTCAGCTGCTGGGGTATCAATCTTGCTGAAAATCGCCTCCGCATCGGCTTGCAAAATACTGACGTTCTTAAACCCGTTTAACGCCACGTTGTTTGCCGCCCATTGCG
The DNA here is from genome assembly GCA_044354135.1 of Luteolibacter sp. Lineage (GTDB taxonomy): Bacteria > Verrucomicrobiota > Verrucomicrobiia > Verrucomicrobiales > Akkermansiaceae > Luteolibacter. Next base: position 51,773 of record JBILAN010000002.1, on the reverse strand, counting down.
CGCCCGCTTCGTTGACTTCAACACCCATCACTTTGTCGAAACGGTCCGCCAAGCACAGCCCGAAAAGCCCGGCACCACAATAGGCATCGACCAAATACTTCGCGCCCCCTGCTAAAGCTTTCTCACCAACGTATCCGGTGAATTTTTTCAAGATAAACGGATTGTTTTGGAAAAACTCTCCCGCCACGAAATCGAACTTCACTCCACCAACTTCCTCGCGAGCAATCGCTTTCGGGTCGCGTTCAACCCGGCCATTCGTTGCTCTCAGAAGAATCGTTGCACCGCGTTTGAAGCGCTTTCCGTTGGATCGGATATTGGCATGCACTTCAGGCAGAGCTTCATTGATCTCACGCATCGCTATCGGACAATTGACCACGTCTAACAATTCATTGCGTCGACCCACTTTTAAAAATCCTATTTCCTTTACTAAGCCATCAGCAGGCTTGTCGAAATGCGGAGTGATCTTCGAGCGGTAGTTCCAGATTTGTTCTGAAGACTCACAGAAATTCACTTCGCGTTCCTCGCCTGCCATGTGCTTGAGGAGCTCACGGATCTGCCGCGTCTTCCATACCAACTGCTTATCGTAAGCGAGATGTTGATACTGACAACCGCCACACTCTCCAAACAAGCTACAAACCGGTTCCACCCGATCTGGTGATTTCTCCAAAATCTCCACCAAGTCTCCCTGAGAATGGTTTTTATCGTTTCGGAAAATCCGCGTAAGCACCAGTTCGCCCGGCAAGGCATAGGGCACAAAAACCACCCAACCATTCACCCGCCCCACGCCCGAACCCAGATTCGTCAAAGAATCTATGCGCACCTCAATCTCTTGATGGTAGGTGAAAGGGGTCGGAACAAATTTCTTAGGCGGACGGTTATGCATGGACAACGCACTGCTAATTGATTTCGCCCAAGAAAGGAACTAGAAAGGAACCGCGATTTCCAATCGCGTCTGCAACCGCCTTATCAACCCCAGAAAATTCTCTCTAGGTCGCGATTTTGAAATCGCGGTTCCTTTCTTATCCATTTCTTCAAACTCGACGAACTCGATTTCTTATCTAAGGTCGACTGCATGAGTAAAGAAAGGAACCGCGATTTCCTATCGCGAATGAAACTACCATATCAACCCAAAGGAACTGGAATTTTCTATCGCGCCTGCTACCGCCATATCAACCGCAAGGGATCACAATTTCCTATCGCGTCTGCAACCGCTTCATCTTCCGCAGCTAATTCTCCCGTGGGCGCGATTAAAAATCGCGGCTCCTTTTTGCCATTTCGCGCTATTTTATTGATTCTTCTCTGCCTTATACCGCTGGCTACTGAAGCCCGAGAAGCTGGAGAAAACGCCCGCATTGAGTACCTGATCAGCTCCGTAGAAAAACTCACAGGAGCCAAATTCATCCGCAATGGCACGGAATACAATCCGAATAAAGCCGGTTCACACCTCCGTATGAAACTCGACAAAGCAGATGAAAAAATCAAAACCGCTGAAAATTTCATCGATGGTATTGCGGCTAAATCATCTACATCAGGCAAAACTTACCAGATTCGTAAGCCTGACGGCACCCTCGTCACCACCAGTGCCTATTTTTACGCCCTGCTTAAAGAATACGACCAAGCCAATCCATGATCGACGTCGCCTATCCTCTCGCCCGTAAGTTGCTTTTTGCTCTCGATGCCGAGACAGCCCACCACATAAGTATGGCTGGGCTACGCCTCGCAGAAAAAACAGGACTGCTAGAAATGCTGTCCGATCCTTTGCCACAAGCAAATCCAATCGTACTCATGGGTCTTAAATTTCCCAATCGTATAGGTCTTGCTGCTGGGCTTGATAAAGAAGGCAACACCATCGATGCGCTTGGCCGCCTCGGTTTCGGATTCATCGAAATCGGCACCATCACCCCTCGCCCCCAAGCTGGAAATCCCAAACCCCGATTGTTCCGCCTGATTCCGCATGAAGCCATCATCAACCGCATGGGCTTCAATAACCCTGGCATTGATGCAGGTGTAGTGAACGTTCGCTCTCATCGATCATACAAGGGCATCATCGGCTTCAACATCGGTAAAAACAAAGATACACCCAACGAAAACGCTGCCGATGATTACCTCGCATGTTTGGAAAAAGCGTATCCCGTTGCCGATTACATCGCAGTCAATCTCTCTTCCCCCAACACCCCGGGCCTACGCGATCTTCAAGCTGCAGATTCATCCGCTCGCTTGTTAGAACTCCTCAAGACCGAACAACAAAAACTTGCAGTCATCCATGACAAGCACGTTCCTATCTTGTTCAAAGTCGCTCCGGATCTCACCGAACCGCAGATCGCCGATCTCGCCAAAGCCTTCCTTGATGGTGGACTCGATGGCCTGATCGCCACCAACACCACATTGGATCGCGAGAAAGTTGCCGATCACAAATGGGCGAACGAAGCCGGCGGGCTATCTGGGAAACCCGTCCTCGAAAAATCGAACCATACCCTCGCCGCTTTCGCTGCCGCCTTTTCTGGGAAAATCCCCATCATCGGCGTCGGGGGCATCGCTTCCAAAGCAGATGCCGAAACTAAATTCAAACTCGGTGCTGACCTCATCCAAATCTACACATCCTTCGTTTACCAAGGCCCAGCTTTAGTAAGAGAACTTCTTGAAGCTTAGAGCAGAGAGCGTAGAGCATGGAGTTCAAAAACGGCTTCTCACTCTAATTTCTCCACTCTAACCTCTCCGCTCTCTGCTCTAACCTCTCCGCTATATGAAAACCACACGCCTCCTCATTACCCTCGCTCTTGCCTTTGCAATGATTGGATTTTTCGTGTGGAAAAGCGCCAATACCACCGTCGCGCCGGTGAAACTGATCGGCTTTCAAGATAACGCCGCTCCCATGATCATGCCGGAATCAGGTGAGTTGGATATGCGTTTCCATATGCTCTCCGCTTGGCAGGCAAACCAGATTCCTAACATTTCTCGAATGGATACACCGATGGGATCCGAAAACGGCGCGCTGGTTTACAATGCTCAACCGTTTTGGGAAATGAACGACCAACGCGGCGGTCATCATACTGGAGACGATCTCAATGGAATCGGTGGTATGAACACCGACCTCGGCGATCCCGTTTACGCCGCTGCGGATGGTCTTGTTATTTTCGCGGGAGAACCTTCACCCGGTTGGGGAAAAACCATCATTCTCGCGCATCGAACCTCGGACAGCCAACCGATACGCACCATGTATGCCCACCTCGATCAATCCAAAGTCGCAGTCGGTTCACTCGTCGCTCGTGGTGAAATCATTGGAAGCGTTGGCACCGCAAATGGCAATTACCCCGCGCACCTTCATTTCGAAATCCGCGAAAGCGATGGCGTTGAAATTGGAGGTGGATATTTGAAACGCTTCCTCAACCACCTCGATCCTTCCGCTATCATCTCCGCTATGCACAATCCCGAAGGCAAAGGCATTTCGCCCTCCTTCTTGAAATTCGCCAACCTCTCCGCACCTAATTCTTGGACAGCCCTAGAAATTCGAGGTGCCGAAAAACTATCTGAGCTGAAGAACTAGCCTAAACCTCGATAAGCTGGCTCGACAGGTGCGTAAAATAGCTCTGGTCAATCAGCCATTGTATGAACTGCTTGAAAAATTAACGATTAAGATCTACCCAGACGAATATGGGAGATTCTTTTTACGTGATGGTGCCGCTGATAGTGGATTAAACCGTTTGCTAAAATATTTTCCGAAACGACCGAGACCCTAGGCCTCGGATTCTAGGCGTGAGGAAGAAGCGAAAGCCAGCCTTCACCGTTCTCCGTATTCGGAGAACGCACACTGCTTGGCCGGAGTGCAACGTAGCCAATAAACATCCACGCAGCGGCTAATCATCCAAACCTCAAAATCTCCTCGTTTCGGAAAAGACTTTTAGCAAACGGTCTATATGCCTCTCCTCTAAGTTGTCCTAAATGCCAAAGTGCAATGACAATTGGATCCCTATCAGGTGATACTTGTCGTGTTGCGATGACCCCAAAATATCGATTTGAAGCCTAACAAGCCATATCTCAAAAAACCGCCATCTTTTTTTAAGGTGGCGGTTTGTGTAGAATAATGGAACTCAAATTAGTTCACAGCCACTGCAGAAGTGCCGGTCTCACCTGTACGGATACGAATGGCTTCTTCAATGGTTGAGATAAAAACTTTGCCGTCACCGATTTTGCCGGTGTTTGCGCTTTTGACGATGGCTTGCGCAACCCCTTCGGCTTGTGCGTCATCGACAACGATTTCGATTTTGACCTTTGGAAGGAAATCAACGGTGTATTCGGAACCTCGATAGATTTCGGTGTGACCTTTTTGACGTCCGAATCCTTTGACCTCTGTGACGGTCATACCTTGGACTCCGACCTCTGAGAGGGCCTCTTTGACTTCTTCAAGCTTGAATGGTTTAATGATAGCTTCGATTTTTTTCATGATTACGGCGGATTGGTAAAAATATAGAAAGCAAGTGGTGTGCCAACTTTCTTAGAGCGGAAAAGTCCGCTTGATTTGGATTTAATCAGATAAGATGGCCGATACGAGAGGGAAATCGTGAATTCTGATTTTTTTAACAAGAGATTGCGATTTTCTGAAAACTGGATCAGTTTTCCAACGTATTACAAACGTTTTTAACCAGACATACATCATGAAAAAATTCATTATCGCCCTTTTATCAGCAGCTCTTTGCCAGTTTGCGATTGCACAAGAAAACAAGATCGAGATTACCGGTAACGACCAAATGCAATATAATATCAAGGCATTTGAGGTGACTGAAGGACAGAAAGTGGTACTTTCTTTCAAGCACATTGGTCAACTTCCCGCTGCGGCCATGGGACACAATGTAGTAATCCTCAAAGCTGGGACAGCAGTTCCTGCTTTTTCCGCCAAATGCGCCACCGCTAAGGATAATCAATACATCCCGACCGATGACGAATCCAAAAAACTCATGGTTGCTCACACCAAAATGCTAGGCGGCGGCGAGTCCGATCAAGTGACTTTTACCGCTCCTGCGGCTGGCAGCTACCCATTTATCTGCACCTTTCCTGGTCACTTTGCGATCATGCAGGGCGTAATGACTGTCAAAGCTAAATAAGACTTAACTAAAAACGAACGCCGGTTCGCCCTTTTGGTGAATCGGCGTTTTTTTGTAAATTAACTCAACGCGCCATGACCACTACAGCGTGCTCATCATAACGAACCTTGGTATTAGATTGAGCGAGAATGTATTTGAGAATCGCACTGACTGGAACATTTTTGATATTTAAGGTCACTTTAGTATCAGCGAGCTTCTTGTTAGGATCTTCGATGATAAAATTTGGAACGATTTGATCTTTAGTTTCTTTGCTGATCGCATTGGCCAATATCTGTAAAGCCTCCTGAACGGTGACTTCTTCGATTTGGTAGGCAGGAATCATAACGCCACCTATCTTTGCTTCGATCGCGTTGGCTTTGAGCGCAGATGCGTTGATTTTGACCTCTCCAGCACGATAACGGGCAGTTGCATGGTTGGTGTTTAATGCAAGGGCTGCTTTATAAGCCGCCATAGCAGTGGTCGAGTCCCCAGCTTTTTCTGCAATCAAGCCTTGTTGATACCAAGCTTCTGCCTTTTCGGCGGCAGTTTCTGCAAGAGCTAGCGTAACGCTGCATGCAATCGCAATAAGAGTAATTAGGGTTTTCATAGTTTCGTTACCCTAAACATAATGCTGAATATTTCCAGCATGTTCTTAAATTATATATTACGATTCAGAGAGCAATTTGCGGAAATGCGCGATGGTTGGGTCAAGCCCCTGATCCAAGCTGATCTCTGGCTTCCAGCCTAGCTCCTGGCTGGCAAGAGAGATATCTGGGCAGCGTTGTTTCGGATCATCTCCAGGCAATGGATAAAAGGTCAGTTTCGACTTTCCACCGACTTTTTTGAGGATCAACTCAGCTAACTCCAGCATGGTGAACTCGCCAGGATTTCCTATATTCACTGGGCCTGTGAGCTGAGCATGATTCATCAGACGCATGAACCCTTCAATTAGATCATCAGCATAACAAAACGAACGCGTCTGGGTGCCATCCCCATAGATGGTTAGATCCTCCCCACGCAGGGCTTGGACAATAAAATTGGAAACAACTCGTCCATCGTCTGGAAGCATGCGTGGTCCATAGGTATTGAATATTCGTGCAACCCTGATTTCGACCCCATGTTGACGGTGGTAATCGAAAAACAAAGTTTCAGCCACACGCTTCCCCTCATCATAACAGGCACGGATACCAATTGGATTAACCGATCCCTTGTAAGATTCTGGCTGAGGATGGATTTCAGGATCACCGTAAACTTCGGATGTTGACGCCTGAAAAACCCGTGCGCCTATCCTTTTCGCAAGACCAAGGGAGTGCATGGCGCCTAAAACCGAGGTCTTGGTCGTCTTGATCGGGTTGTGCTGGTAATGCGGAGGAGAAGCAGGGCAAGCAAGGTTGAAAATTTGATCCACTTCAAACATGAACGGCTCCGTGACATCATGGCGAACCAGTTCAAAATGCGGATTATCGATCAAATGCAGCACGTTGACTTTCCTGCCCGTGAAATAATTATCCATACAGATAACGTCATGACCGTCTTTGATCAGACGATCGCAAAGATGGGAACCGAGAAAGCCGGCTCCGCCGGTAACAAGAGTGCGCATGGCGGTGATATTTGTAAGAGTTCGCCCAAACTTCAAACTTTAAACTTCAAAAGGTCGCAAAGAGCGGCGAAGTTTCGCTTATGAGAATTTTGACGGGATTGCAGCCAAGCGGGAAACTGCATGTAGGAAATTACTTCGGGGCGATGAAACCCGCAGTCGAACTCCAACAACAAGGCGAGGGCTTCTACTTCATTGCGGATTACCATGCGATGACGTCCGGACGCAACGCCGCGGCATTGAAAGAGAACATTCGCGAGCTCGCCATCGATTTTCTTGCCTGCGGCCTCGATCCTGAAAAATCCGTGTTTTTTCGCCAAAGCGCCGTCCCTGAAGTCAACGAACTCGCATGGATCCTCTCCACGGTTTGCCCGATGCCCCTGCTCGCAAAATGCCATTCTTACAAAGACAAAGTCGCCCAAGGCATTTCTCCAAACCACGCCCTTTACGCCTACCCCGTCCTGATGGCGGCGGATATTTTGCTCTATGATTCCCAAAAAGTCCCAGTTGGAAAAGATCAGAAGCAACACCTCGAAGTCACCCGCAGCCTCGCAATTAAGCTCAATGAAGCCTACGGCGAAGGCACAGCCGTCATGCCTGAAGCAATTATCAAAGAAGAAACCGAACTCGTGATCGGCCTCGATGGACGCAAGATGAGCAAGAGCTACGACAACACCCTGCCGATTTTCGGTGAGGAAAAAAAACTGCGCAAACTGGTGATGAAAATCGTCACTGACTCCACCCCGGTTGAAGATCCCAAACCAACCGCGAACTCCACCATCATCGCCCTCTACAAACTCTTTGCGAGCGCAGCAGATCTCCAAACCATGATTACCGATCACCAACGCGGTGGCTGTGGTTACGGCGATTTCAAAAAACGCCTCGCCGATGCCTATTGGGACTACTTTTCTAACATGAGAAAACGCCGCGAAGAAATACTCAAAGACCCGGGCTATGTTGACCAAGTCCTCGCCCATGGCGCCAAACGCGCCAGAGAGGAATCCGCAAAAGTATTGGGAAGAATAAAAAAGGCGGTTGGACTAGCTTGAACCTCTAAGTCGACCGCGCGTCTCCATACGCGTATGTTTCATATGCGAGTAACCACCAGCGCGTATGGAGACACTCGGTCCGTATTTTATTTCTCATCTCCCTGCCTCTGAAATCATCTCGCGGATTCCATTTTGAAATCCTAATTCTTTCGCCAGCTTCTCCACGCTCAATTCCATTCTCCACCTCCAATAAAACGGTGTGATCGCGGGGATGTTGATTCGCTCTGCTTCGATGTCCTCGCTGCGCAAAGTTTCATCCATCGCCAAAAAATCTTGCAGCGGAAAGACCGCCCACATAGCTGGGGAATGTAGAAGCTGTTGAATGATTCGTCGCGCGATCTCACCAGTAAGCTCAGGCTCAGGTAGAGTTATCCCCAACATTTGCTTAGAGAATTTTGAACGCACTTTTTCATCATCCTGCCACCATTGTCGCAGGGTTACCATATCGTGAGTCCCTGAGGAAACCACACTCATATAAGGAGCAGATGCGGGATCGGAAAACACCGCACCGTAGACTTTCGGCCAACGTTGGATTTCAAGAGAAAGCATGCCGAGTTGATTCATCACACCCGGCACACAGGTTGGCACCATCCCCAAATCCTCACCGCACAGAAGCATATCACTCGCAGAACGGATTGCCGGAAGTTTATCGTAGGCTTTTAACTCCCAGAAGCGCTCTTGCCTGATATAAAAATAATCATCATGAATGGAATTCAATGCCTTTTGGGCTTCCTTAGCCAGGGCTTTGAATGATCGCGTATCCATCATCCTCATGCGTGGATGAAATTCTTTCCTTTGTGATCCATTGACTTCGAAAAACAATACCTCCCCAACTAAATCTAACAACTCATCTCGTATCCAATCTTGATTCGCCCAATCACCTGATTTAAGGTTTTCGAAAAAAGACGAAATTCCACGCTGCGTGGAAAACTCGCTCTTCAACTCATAACGACCCATCCCATGATCCGATAAAAAGTCCCGCCTCACACCATCAGCAAACTCACCAAAGGCTTCTAGTAGATCGCCTTCTGAAATATAAGGCTTACAGAAACGATCATAATCAAACTCCACCCCAAACTTCTCGAATTCCTCCAGCTTAACCGGTAAAGCTGGCTCAAACCAACCCATGATTCCATCGATCTGTTGCGTTGGAATCTGCCAGATGCGGAAAAAACCGAGGATATGGTCGATCCGATACGCATCGAAATACCGACTTAACTTCTCGAACCGCGAGCGCCACCAAGCATAGCCGCCTTTGCGCATTTCATCCCAATTGTAGGTTGGAAATCCCCAGTTCTGGCCTTTCACCGCAAACGCATCGGGTGGCGCGCCCGTTTGGGCATCCATGTTGAAAAGCCGCGGAGCAACCCACGCATCAACCGATTCCCTATCAACCCCTATCGGCAAATCGCCTTTCAACGCAACACCCTTCGCGCGCAAATGTGCAACCGTCGCAGTAAGCTGCCTATCCAACTCATACTGAATCCAAACGAAATACAGAACATTTATATCCGTAGATAAGGCATCGACTTTCTTTGCATCATATTTTTCCCAATCCCCCCACTTGGAAAAATCCGCCGTGCCAAACTCATCGCGTTTGAGTGAAAAAACCGCGTAATCCAAAATCCAATCTTGGTTGCGCCCTAAAAAATCTAAAAACGCCTCATTGCTTAGAATGTTTTTTTGATACGTATCAAACATTTCTCGCGTGATCCGCCATTTCAAATCCATCACCGCAACATAATTGATTTTCTTATCAAGGTTCAATGCCTCGCGCTCTTTACGATAATTTCCTGTATCTGTGATTGGAACCGTCATCCCATCCAAGCGCAGATAAATTGGATGCAACGCATAAACACTCACTGCAGAGTATGGATAACTATCGGTCCATGTTCGTGAGGAAGTCGTGTCATTGATAGGCAGTATCTGGATCATCTTCATCCCACAGTTTGCAGCCCAATCCCCCATATCTATCAAATCGTAAAACTCTCCAACTCCGCATCCCGCCTCACTCCTCAGAGAAAAAACCGGTATCGCAACACCCGCCGCACGGAATCGCTGATCTGCACTGCGCCGGTAACATTCATCGGAAACTTTTACAATGACAGCGCCAAATCGATCGCCAAGCGCTCGATTATCCAATCCTTCTTCCAAGCAAATTGCCTTCGAACTACTATAAATACCGTATTTGTATTCGATACGTTCATCCATTGGGAAGTCAACATTCACCTGCCAATGATTTTTCACCACTTCAACCATGGGTATGGCTTTTGAATAATCCCAATTTCCAAGTGTATCGCAGCTACCAATCAAACACGGCACCATTCCCTGTGGAAGACGGGCCATCCATAAATGAAACTCATGGTTACCCTTGTTAGATATCTTCCCAATCTTACGCTTCTGTGTCTCATCAAGCTCAAAGATTTTGGACTGATATACCCTATCCTCACTTCCTGCGGATTTCCAATCATCTAGAAAAAATATGTTTTTCTGCGTAATCTCGCATTCTCTCCATTCTCCAAACTCCGCCAACTCCAAGCCATCATCTCGTTTTAGTAAATAACGATATTCAAACCGCTCAATATTACCTGCCTCGATTCTCAATTCCCAATGATCAGAATCTTTCCAATGCAATGGCAGTATTTGGCGAGGCGCATCATCGCCATCCTGCATGATTGTTTCGAGCCACAGTGATTCTCCAACCACAGTCGCATAAGCCACTCGAAACAATAAACTCATAGGAGATAGCTAATCCATGCTTTGGCTCAATCGCCATTCAAAAAAAGCAGACAAAATTTCTCAATTCCTTTTCTCCATACCTGGAGGCAAGTTATTGTTTTTCTGTGCGGGCTTTGGCACAGTTTTCGAAATGGACGTTCCCGTCCCGGGCACAAAATGTTTAAGCAAACCTGGTAATTCCGCTACCCACTTGCCGTTTTTGTATTGAAACAGGATACTAAGCGGAAAATCGGAATACCCATATGCCTGCCAATCCCCCCAGTGGTTTGTTTTCATATCCCATGCTCGATGCGCGTCACAAGCAAACTCAACCGAATATTTTTTGGTAATACCGTTAAGTTTATCTGCTTCGGTGACTGCTTGTTCCTTGATATTCGCAATCACGAATTTTTTCCACTCAACCATACGCCTATCTTTAATCGTGTAGTAGCTAGACGTAGTGCCATCTGCCCGAAATGTAAGATGCTTCACTAAAACCGTCGAAGTAGCTGTAATCAGCGCTTTCTGATCTTCGTGTGAAACCATCAATTTCGTGGCAGCCACTTTCTTCAAACCTTCCGCTAAAAAATCCTCAACCGTGGCTTGCCCAAAAATTGGTTTTAAACTCAATAATAAAAAAATAGAAAACCACTTCATAAATTACATATGAACCCATGTTTATAAAAAGGCAATGAGAGAGATTACAGGAAATACCTAATTGAACGAACTTGCCACCACATGAAAGACCGCTGCAAAAAGAATCAACTGTAACGCAGCAAAGGCCAAAAGCTTGTTGAAATCTTTACCTGGCGGCAAGGTCAACACACCCCATATAATCCTCATCCCGATCACAAATACGGGCAGGCTAGCAAAGCAAAACAAGGGATAACCTTTCATCAGCCAAACGATCCCCAAAAACGCCGCGACCTTGATTTCCAACCAGATTATTCCCGCTGAAAATTTCGGGCCGAATCGCACCGCCAAGGTTTTCTTACCCACAACAGCATCCTGTTCACGATCGCGGAAATTATTCACCGAGATCAACACCGCAGATAACAAGCCGATCTGTGCGCCCAGTAGGATCGCTTCGTGTGGCCAGGTTCCAGTTTGAACAAAAACCGTCCCCATTACTGCGATGAAGCCGAAAAATAGGATCACGAAAATCTCCCCCAATCCTCGGTATGCCAGAGGAAATGGCCCGCCCGTATAGCCGTATGCCAAAAACAACGATGGCAACCCGATCGCAAGTATGGGCCAGCCACGTGCCATAACCAAAGGAGCACCGAAAATCACTGCACCTGTTAGAAAAACGACACCCAACATCATGACTTTCCCGTATGACATCTCACCCGTACCAGTCAATCGACGCGGACCCGTGCGATTTTGACCATCGGCCCCTTTTTTGCCATCTACCGCATCATTGAAAAAATTCGTTGCGACCTGAAGGCACAGCGCGCCAAGCAAGGTGCAACTCCACAGCCATCCGTCAAAATTGCCAGTCAACTTCCATGCCAGGACTCCACCCAACCAAACCGGCACCATGCCCGCCGCCAAGGTTTTCGGCCTCGCACCGGCAACGACTGCTTTCATTAACTTTCCAAAACTCATCACTTGCTGATCAGTGAAACCTGCAATCGCCTGTCGCGCGACTCAAAATCGCATGTGATTTCTTTAACCACAACGCGGGGTGAGCTTTAGCGAACCCTTTACAAAGCGAAGCACAATATGCCTGGACGTAGTGCAACGAAGTCAAATTTCAAGAATTTCAGGAATTGAGTTTAGCTTAACAATCACCATATCTATTTCTGAATATTCGTGTTCATTCGTGGTCCAAAAATCCTCATTTATCTCACAAATCCACCCGGATTTGCGCACTCGCCTTCCGCGCTTTTTCGCGGGCGTTCTCGACATCCGTCCCTCGTGCGAGGGCGACACCCATGCGGCGTTTTCCTGATACGTTGGGTTTTCCAAAAAGGCGGATTTGCGTATCGGGCTCGGCGAGGGCGTTTTCCAGGTTCCCGTAAATGATCGAATGAGATTCCCCTTCCACCAGTAAAACAGCCGAAGCCGACGGGCCATGCAGGCGGATTTCAGGAATGGGCAGGCCGAGTATCGCGCGCGCATGCAAAGCGAACTGCGATAGATCCTGGGAAATCATCGTCACCATACCGGTATCGTGAGGGCGCGGTGAAACTTCGGAAAAAATGATCTCGTCGCCTTTCACAAACAGCTCCACTCCGAAAATTCCACGTCCACCCAAGGCATCGGTGATCGCACGGGCGTATGCAACCGCCCGCTCACGCGCGAGCTCGCTCATCGGCTGCGGCTGCCAGCTTTCGCGGTAATCGCCATCGATCTGGATGTGTCCGATGGGCTCGCAAAATGACGTGCCTGCCGCATGACGCACGGTGAGCTGGGTGATCTCGTAATCGAAATCCACAAAGCCCTCGACGATGACTTTGCCTTTTCCCGCGCGACCGCCTTTCTGCGCGTATTCCCACGCCGGCTGAATCTCTTCAGAACGTCTCACCGTGCTCTGGCCTTTTCCCGAGGAACTCATGATGGGTTTCACCACACAGGGCAAACCGATCTCCGCGACTGCAGCATGAAATTCCTCTTCGCTTGCCGCGAAACGATAAGATGAGGTTTTCAAGCCCAACTCCTCGGCCGCGAGACGGCGGATCCCTTCGCGGTTCATCGTGAGCTGGGTCGCGCGCGCCGTGGGAATGACGGTTGCCATTCCTTCTTTTTCAATTTCCGCCAGCGTGTCCGTCGCGATCGCCTCCACTTCCGGCACGATGAAATGCGGTTTTTCCAATTCGATTACTGCGCGTAACGCAGCGCCATCCAACATCGAAACCACATGCGACCGATCCGCCACCTGCATCGCCGGCGCGTTCGCATAGCTGTCCACCGCAATGACCTCGATGCCGTAGCGTTGCAACTCGATGACCACTTCCTTTCCCAGTTCGCCCGAACCACAGAGCATCACACGCGTCGCGCCATCAGTGAAAGGAGTGCCTATACTTGCCATGCCGCGAAGATAATGATGGGATCCGCGCTGAGCGAATGAAATTTTGATCTCTTAAAAATCTGTACCCTTGCCCCCAAGGTCCAGCTCCTTGATCCAGATGTTCCGATACCGGACATCATGGCCCTCGCATTGGAGTTTGATCCCGCCTGGCACATCGGTGATTCCTTTGCCGCCATCATTCCCTCCGTCGATCCCGGAATTCGCACCGCCCCATACCTGGTTGATGGTGACATCTTTGTGCACTTTTTCACCGTTGAAATACAACGTGACTTTCGCTCGCTCCGTCAGCTTGCCTTCGCTGAAGCGCGCCGCGCGGAAGACGATGTCATACGAGTTCCATTGCCCGATGCCCTTGTATAAATGATAAGGCGATTCCGTTTCGTTGATCACCGCGCCCATGCCGTGCTTGGTCTTGTCGCCATCCTTGATTTGGATCTCATAGCGGTTCTGCAAATACACCCCGCTATTTCCGCCCTTATTGTTGACGAGGAATTCCACATGCAGGCGAAAGTCACGATACTCCTTCTTCGTCACGATGTCCGCCGACCCGAACTTGCCACCCGCCGCCGCAGGATCATCCGTCTGCATCGCGGTTCCCTTGTCCACCGTATCCTCGACGATCTTCCACTTGATCGGCATCGACGATGCGAAACGCGGCCCCTCCCAATATTTCCATTTCGCATCCAACATCTCCCGGCTCCCGTCAAAAATGATCTCAGCCCCCTCAACCGGCTTCACACCCAAACCCACTTCCGCAGCCTTCACAGAAACCAACGACATCAAAAACAAAACGAATATTTTCATCACGGTACGATACGTAGGAAATCCGTCATGTGTTTCAGAGAAAGAAACAGATAGGAACCGAGATTTCCAAATCGCGACCTCGTGAGCGAATCAGTGGAAACGTTGCAGTCGCGATAGGAAATCGCGGTTCCTTTCCACAAAAAAACCGCCGGATTGCTCCGACGGTTTTTGGTGAAAGACTGGATTACGCTGCGAAGTTTTTCGCAACTTCGTCCCAATTGACGATGTTCCAGAAAGCTTCGATGTAGGCGGGGCGCTTGTTCTGATAGTGGAGATAATAAGCATGTTCCCATACATCGAGTCCGAGGATGGGTGTGCTGCCGCAGCCGCCGTAGTCAGGTCCCATGAGCGGGTTGTCCTGATTGGCAGTAGAGCAGACGGCGAGGGTGCCATCGGCTTTTTTGCAGAGCCATGCCCAGCCGGAACCGAAACGGGTCGTGCCGGCTTTGGCGAAAGCTTCTTTGAACGCATCGAATGAGCCGAAGGCCTTGTCGATGGCGGCCGCGAGTTCACCGGATGGGGCTTTTGAGCCGCCGAGAGCGATGACCTTCCAGAAGAAACTGTGGTTCACGTGACCACCGCCGTTGTTGCGCACCGCACCGCGGATATCCTCAGGCACGTCACCGAGGCTGGTGATCAGCTCGAGCGCGGATTTCGCCTCAAGGTCGGCTTTTCCGGCAATCGCGGTGTTGAGATTGGTGATGTATGCTTGATGATGCCTGCCGTGATGGATTTCCATCGTCAGGGCATCGATGTGTGGCTCAAGCGCGTTGAGTGCGTAGCCGAGTTCAGGTAATGTGTGTGCCATAATATTTAAAAAAAGATGGTTTGAAGTTTGAGTTGTCGCGCCCCTCGAAGAAAAGCATGATTGCAGCAACGCTTTACATCAACTCCAGCAATCGCAACCCCGCAAGTAGAAATCTCCTATGCCAACAGAACTTCAGTCAAATTTCCCGCTCATCATCACCGGAATCATCGCGTTTTTTATCGGATGCCTGTTCGCATACCTCGCAGCTTCCAGCGCCAAATCTTCGCTGCTAGAACGCCTGAAAGCCGAAGAACGCCGCACAACTGAACTCGAAGCCCGCCTCGCCAGTGCATTCGCAGCTTCTCAACAAAACGAGGCCGAATCACAAAATTACCGCACCCAATTCACCGAGGTCAGCAGTCGACTCGAAGCCGAGCGGCAAGCCGCGCAGGAAAAACAAGCCCTGCTCGAGCGCGCCGAAGCAAGGCTTACCGATACGTTCAAAGCCCTTTCAACGGATGCTCTGAAAGGCGCTTCCGAGCAATTTCTGCATCTTGCCAAATCCACCCTTGCCTCCCAAACCGAGGAAGCCAAAGGCGAAATCGAAAAACGCAAAACCGCGATCGAAACTTTGGTTAAGCCCGTTGCAGATTCGCTCGGAAAATTTGAACTGCGCATCGGTGAGATCGAAAAAATCCGCGAGGGCGCATATTCGGAACTAAAAGAGCAAGTCCGCGCACTCGGCGAAGGCCAACTCGGCTTGCAGAAAGAGACCGCTTCTTTGGTGAAAGCCCTGCGTCAGCCGACAGGACGCGGCCAATGGGGAGAAATGCAACTCCGCCGCGTGGTCGAACTCGCTGGTATGCAGGAACATTGCGATTTCACCACCCAAATGACCACCACCAGCGACGAAGGCAAGCGCCTGCGCCCAGATCTCGTCGTCAAACTGCCTGGTGGAAAAACCATTGTGGTCGATTCCAAGACGCCGATGGATGCCTATCTCAATGCGCTCGAAGCCAGCGATGATGTGGAGCGCGATCGTTTCCTCGCCCAACACGCGCAACAAGTCCGCACGCACATCAAACAACTTTCCTCTAAAAAATACACCGAGCAGTTTGATGACACCCCGGAATTCACCGTGTTGTTTCTTCCTAGCGAGTCGTTTTTCTCCGCCGCGCTCAATTCAGATCCCGGCTTGATCGAAAGCGGAGTCAACGAAGGCGTGATCCTCGCTACTCCCACCACCCTGATTGCTTTACTGAAAGCGGTTGCTTACGGATGGAGACAAGAATCCCTCGCTATCAATGCCAAAGAAATCTCCGACCTCGGCCGCACCATGCATGAACGCTTAGGAAAACTTGCCGAGTATTTCTCCAAACTAGGGAACTCACTTAACAATGCCGTGGATCATTACAACAAAGCGATCGGTTCCTACGAAACCCGCGTGATGACCACAGCTCGCAAGTTCGAGGAACTCAAAGCCTCGCCCGAAGGCGTATCGCTTCCAAACCTGGAAATCATCGACAAAAGCACCCGCCCACTACTGATCAATGCCAGCGTTGATCTCGAAGTCACGGATGATTTCTCTTTCATACCTGAAGATTCCTCCAGAAACGCCGCGAGCGATTTGAGGAGTGAATTGTAATTTCACTCTTCATCATTCGCTCTTTTTACACCCTGACCCGCTCGACATCCGCGCCGAGCATGAGGAGCTTCTCATCGATGTGCTCGTAACCACGATCGATGTGGTAGAGACGCGAAATTTCCGTGGTGCCTTTTGCGCGTAGCGCAGCGAGAACGAGAGCCGCAGAAGCGCGGAGATCCGATGCCATGACCGGAGCCGCGGAGAGTCTTTCAACACCCCTGACAATGGCTGTTCCCTGATCCAATTTGATATCGGCACCCATCCTTTTCAGCTCGGCGCAATGCATGAAGCGTTGCGGGAAAATACTGTCTTTTACCACGCTGATTCCGGGAGTCGTGATCAACAATGCCGTCATCTGGGCTTGCATGTCGGTGGGATAACCCGGGTAAGGAGAAGTGTTGAGATCGACCCCTTGCAGCTGCTCACCGCGCTCAACAAAACATGATGTTCCGTCTTCGTTAAACTCGACCTTGTGGCCCGATTTGATAATCGCCTCGGTGATCGCTTTCAAATGTTCACGATTGACCCGATTGAGCCGAACCCCTTCACCCGCAAGCGCTGCAGCCACCATAAACGTCCCGGCTTCGATCCGGTCCGGAATGACCGTATGCTCTGTGCCTTTAAGCTCTTTCACTCCCTCAATCACGATGCGACGTGTGCCTGCACCTGTGATCTTCGCACCCATGCTGTTGAGGAAATTCGCAAGATCTAACACTTCCGGCTCAGCCGCCGCGGATTCGATCACAGTGACACCCTCAGCCAAGGTCGCCGCCATCATCACGTTGTCCGTGCCGAGTACGGTTGGACCGCTTTCGCCACGCAAATTGATTTCCGCACCGTGCAATCCATTCGGTGTTGTTAGAATGATATTTCCTCCTTCGAATTCTATCTTCGCGCCGAGTGCTTCCATCCCTTTGAGGTGAAGATCAACGGGTCGGTCACCAATCACACAACCACCAGGCAGCGATACCACGGCGCGACCTTTCCGCGCGAGCAACGGACCCATCACACAGATCGATGCGCGCATGCGTCGAACCAGTTCATACGGAGCTTCATCGGAAATGTCCGCGCAGGAAATCCGAACCGTGCCCGAGGATCTTTCCACATCCGCACCGAGTGCGCTGAGAATCTGGATCATGTAGTTCGTATCCGAAACATCCGGCACGCGACGAATGATGCAATCTTCACCTGTTAGAATCGTTGCGGCGAGAATCGGCAGCGAGGCGTTTTTGGATCCGGAAATATTGATAGTGCCCTTAATGATAGAGCCACCGTGCACGACGAGTTTATCCATTTTCGATGTGTGAAATTAATGATGTTTTGCAAATGGAAACCGGGCGATCCCGCTGAGATCCTTTTTGATCTCGATTTCCGCGAAGCCAGACTCTTCCAAACACAAACGCACCTGTGAAGCCTGATCGTAACCAATCTCAAGCGCCAACCATCCGCCGGGTTTCAGGAACCCATATGCCGCAGGAATGAACCGACGCAGCAAGTCCATCCCGTCAGCCCCAGAAAACAACGCCAAGGCTGGATCGTGAGAAAGCTCGCGAGCCATCGTCCGAGCTTCACTTTCCGGCACGTAGGGCAGATTGGCGACGATGAGGTCGAAACTTCCCGTCACTTTATCAAGCAAATCACTGCGCAAAATTTCCACGTTGCTCAAACCTAGCTTATTCGCGTTCTCTCGGGTAAGCGCTAGCGCATCTTCCGAAACATCCACCAAAGTCACATGACTGCTTGGCTTTTCTGCTGCCAGCGAAAGCCCGATCACCCCAGATCCGCAACCGACATCGAGCATCTGCAAGTTGTCACCCGGCAGCTGCTTTAAAATCATTTCCACCAACTCTTCGGTCTCCGGCCGCGGAATCAGACCACGACCATCGCATAAAAAATCCCTACCGTGGAAAGCCACCTCGCCGAGGATATGTTGCAGCGGAATCCCCTCGCCACGCTTTTTCAATAGTTCCCGGAGCGGAGCTAAAACCACCTCCTCCAACGGTCGGTCAAACTGCGTGTAGAGCTGCATCCGCGAGCATTGCAGAACTATTGCCAACAAATACTCCATGTTTCGACGCGCATCCTCTATGCCCCGTTTTTCGAGATAACTCGCTCCTCCATTGATTGTTTCAAGAACTGACTTCATCCGCCACGCCGCTTATGAGGCATCTTTTCACATCAAGCAAAGGCGGAAAGTCGTTCAATCTGTAGTTTTGGGGTTGCGGTGTGCGGTCAGATTGCTAACCGAGTGCATCACTTCCGCACTTTCCATCGCAGGCATCGGCACGCTCTCGGCTCTTGGCCATGATGTGGACTCGCATCTCACCGCTATTTCATCGGGTGTCTCAGGCATTCATCCGCTCGCGGAACTCCTTGGAAATGACAGCCCACATGCCCACCTCCATGGTGCGTGGATCGCGCCGAGAGAGCTTCTCAATCATCGCAAATGGAGCCCCGTGACCATGGCCGCTCTGCATGTCGCCAAACAAGCAGCAACAGAAGCAGGTTGGAGCAAAGACGAGCTTGCGAACGCGGCATTGGTTGTCGGAACCAGTCGTGGAAACGCCGCCGGCTGGCTTGGAGAATGGCCTAACCGACGCCCGTTCAAATTGATGGCCGCGAGCAACACCATCCATAGCGAACCCGCGACAGCGATTTCCATCGAGCTCGGCATCTACGGCATCAACCATGTCGTAGCCAGTGGCTGCTCTGCTGGACTCGATGCACTCGGCATCGCTAAGCTTCTCATTGATTCCGGCCAAGCCGAGCGCGCACTCGTCGTCGCGGTTGATCTCCCATTGGTTCCACTTCTCTTGGATAATTACGCAGCATCGGGTTTGCTATCCACTCATGCTGCACTCGATCCTTATAACTCGAATACGAATGGATTTATGCCTGGTGAGGGCGCTGCAGCCATTGCCCTCAGCGCGGCACCTACTGGAAAATTACGATTCACTTTCTTTACGAACAACTCGGATGGTGCCGATCCCGTGGGTATACCAAAAGATGGTGGACGATCCAAAGATGTTCTGAAAAAAGCCATCGCCACATGCGGCAAACCTGCAGCGATCTGCCCACATGCGACCGGAACACAAACTCAAGCATGCGCTGAAAGTCAGTTTCTGAATTCCGCGACTCTCGAATCACAACCATCGCTTCACTTACTCAAACCATTCATTGGTCACACAGTCGGCGCGAGCGGTCTCATCGAAAGTGCGATCTTATTGGCTTTCATGCGCCAAAACAAACTCCCGCCAAATTTATCTGGAACGTCTGGACTGGGTGATCTTTGCACACCAACAAAGGCCACACCCCTCTCTGGCGCAGTGTTCAAACTTGCCCACGGCATGGGAGGACACAATGCTATCGCCGTCTTTCAATCGATCTCATGAACGGCAATCCACGCATCGAAATTTCTTTGGACGATCAAACACTTCAGGTGATCGCTGGTGAAACGACCGTGAAAACCTTTCGTATTTCCTCCAGTGCCAAAGGCATGGGCTTCATCGAAGGCAGTTACCGCACTCCGATTGGGAATTTCGAGATCTGCGAAAAAATCGGTGCCGATGCACCAATCGGAACCATTTTCAAAGCGAGAAAACCCAATGGAATTTGGAATCCGCAAGACCATTGCGATGAAGATCTTGTTCTCACCCGTATTCTGAGACTCGCAGGAAACGATTTGGATAATCAAAACACATATAATCGATTCATCTACATCCACGGCACCAACCAGGAAGACAAGATCGGCCATGCCGCCAGCCATGGATGCATTAGACTTAGCAATGAGGATATCATTGAACTGTTCGATATGATACCCGATCATACAAAAGTCTTCATACATCCCATGCAACAAACCAAAGGAAAATTGTTATTTCTGGATTGCGACTCCACACTCAGCGCGATCGAAGGCATTGATGAATTGGCTAGACTTTCCGATCCTGCGATTTTTGAGGAAGTCGTAAATCTAACCAATGCGGCGATGAACGGAGATATCCCTCTGGATCAAGTTTTCAAAAAACGCATGGAGATCATCCGACCCAGCTTTGATATGGTCCGCAGTGTTAGCCAGTGCTATTTGGATCATATCGTGCCTGGAGCAGAAAAACTTATCCAGCATGCAAAAGCACATGGTTGGACAACCGTTATTTTATCAGGTGGATTTGAGCCCATCATTCGTCCACTCGCTAAGTATTTCGGCATCAATCATGTCGAAGCTGTTCCTCTCTATTTCGATGATTCGGGAAAATACCTAGGCTACGGTGAAGATTACTCAACCACTCGCAACTTAGGAAAAAACGAAATCATCAGACAATGGAAAGAAGCGATGCTTCCTGAAAAAGTCATCATGATAGGCGATGGCACATCGGATCTCGAAACCAAACCAGATGTCGATTTGATGATAGGATTTGGTGGGGTTGTCTCACGTGATAAAGTGAAACAAGGCGCACATATATGGATCACTCAATTGGATGATTCGCTATTATTTGATCATCTATCATCTGACATGAATGACACCTAATTAAGGCGTATTTCGCAAATTGGGCAGCCCCGACAAGTCGGGGCTAAAGGTCCATAACTATCGGCGTGTTATACGCCATCAAGCCCTTTCCGTAATAACCAGCGCGAGATATGGACGCGTAAGGATACGCATCCCTGCCTTTTTATTCCTCAATTTTCAATTCCCTACTTGCTATTCTGAATTTTCAGTATATTATGAAAAATATGAAGGCCAGCAGTGAAAAGTTAAAAGAGTCCAAAGAAGAATTCATCGCACAATGGGGTGCGCTTGGCACGCAGTGGGGCATCAACCGCACGATGGCACAGATCCATGCTTTGCTGATGATTTCACCCCAGTCGATGTGCACCGACGAAGTGATGGAGGAGCTGGAAGTCAGCCGTGGCAACGCACACACCAATCTCAAAGAACTGGTCGCATGGGGACTCATACGCATGATCGTCATCAAGGGTGATCGCCGCGATTTTTACGAGGCTGAAAAAGACGTATGGCAGATTTTCCGCATCATTGCCCGTGAGCGCAAACGCCGCGAGATCGAACCCGCTCTGGCATTATTGAGCAAATGCGCGGAAGAGACCAAAGATCTCAAAGGCGATGACGCAAAGACATTCCATAAACAAGTCAGTGAGCTCCAGGAATTTGTCGGCCTCGCCTCTCACTTATCGGATCGGGTTGCGGCCATGAAACACAATATCGCTCTTCAGATCGCCACAAAATTACTCGGATAAAATTATGAACACGACAGTTGTCATCATCGGCTCGAACGGATTTCTCGGACGTTATCTTTGCCGACATTTCTCCAGAAACGGTCGTGAGGTGGTTGCTATCGCCAGAAATCGCAAAGGCTGGAGCGGAGATGGAATGTTTCTTGAATGGGACGGCAAAACCCTCGGCCCATGGGCTTATGCACTAGAGGGAGCTGAGTTGGTCATCAATCTTTCAGGGCGCAGTGTGAACTGCCGCTACAACGCGAAAAATCGCGAAGAAATTCTAACAAGCCGGGTGAAATCCACTCAAATCATTGGCCAAGCGATCGCCGCTTGCCGTGTTCCACCTAAGCTTTGGATCAATTCAAGCACCGCGACTTGGTATCGCCATGCTGAAGATGAAGCGCAAAACGAATGGCACGGAACTGTCGGGAAAGGTTTTTCCTGCGATGTGGCAAGCGCTTGGGAAGATGCATTTTTCTCAGCGAAAGTACCTGCAGAGACACGCAAGGTCGCGCTACGCACGGGTATGGTTTTAGCCAACGAGCCAGACACGGTTTACAATGTGCTCAGCGATCTAACAAAAAAGGCGCTCGGTGGAACCATGGGAAAAGGCACCCAACGCATTAGCTGGATCCACATGGAGGATTTGTTGCGTGCGGTGGATTTTGTGATGCGCGATCCTTTCCTCGAAGGTGTGATCAACGTGACGGCGCCGAGCTTTCCCACCAATCGCGAACTCATGAAGTGTTTCCGCGAAACCATGGGAATGCCCTTCGGTCTTCCGGCAACCGAGTGGATGTTAAAAATCGGGGCGTTTTTCATGAGGACTGAAACCGAACTGGTCGTCAAAAGCCGCTGGGCCGATCCTTTAAGGCTGCGCGAGGCGGGATTCCGCTGGCGTTTTCCAAAAGCAGCCGAAGCCATCGAAGATCTCGACACCCGTCAAGGCCTTGCAGGATTTTTCAAAGACTACGAACGCCGCAGCACCGGAGCTCGCGCATGGTTGCCCGCTGCGACCAGGTAGGAAAACAGCTACCAATTAAACTAAACAGAGATCACGGAGCAAACGGATCAGTTTTCAAATTTTTTATCCTTTCTCCGTTTTCTCCATTCTCTCTGTTTCCCTCCGGTTAAATCTTAATCAAAAAACGCCCGACCTCTCGAAGAGATCGGGCGTTTATGATATTGTAATGAATTACTTGGAGCTCGAAACGAGGCTCGCTTGGCTTGCGCCTTTTTTGATCTTGGTATGTTTGATCCAGCTCATGGTTGAGCGGAGTTTTTCACCCACTTTTTCGATCTGATGATTTGCGCCTACTTTACGAAGCACGTTGAACTTTTTGTAACCGCCTTCGTATTCAGCGATCCACTCTTTAGCAAATTTGCCGTTCTCGATTTCTTTGAGCTGGGCTTTCATGCGCTTCTTGACGGAAGCATCGATGATTTTTGGTCCGACGGAAACGTCACCCCACTCAGCAGTTTCGGAGATGGAAAAACGCATACCGGCGATGCCTTGCTCATTCATGAGGTCAACAATGAGTTTGAGCTCATGAAGGCACTCGAAGTAAGCCATCTCTGGTTGGTAACCTGCTTCAACGAGAACTTCGAAGCCCGCTTTGACGAGTGCGGATGCACCGCCGCAGAGGACAACTTGTTCACCGAAGAGATCGGTAACGGTTTCTTCACGGAAGTTGGTTTCGAAAATACCTGCACGTCCGCTACCAATGCCAGTAGCCCATGCGAGAGCGGTTTCTTTAGCTTTGCCAGTCACATCTTGATGGATAGCGATGAGGCCAGGAACACCTTTTCCAGCGACGAATTGCGAGCGCACGGTGTGGCCTGGGCCTTTTGGTGCGACGAGAATCACATCGATGTTTTTCGGCAGCTTGATAGTTTTGAAATGAACCGCGAAACCATGGGAGAAAAGTAAGGTTTTACCTTTGGTGATGTTAGGCGCGATGTCCTTGTTGTAAACCGCAGGAATGACAGTATCTGGAGTTGCGACGAAAATGACGTCAGCAGCTTTCACAGCATCCGCAGTGTCCATCACTTCAAAGCCAAGCTTCTTAGCGACTTCACGGGATTTGGATTTCTTGTAAAGGCCGATGATGACCTTGAATCCGCTGTCCTTGAGGTTAAGCGCGTGAGCGTGACCTTGTGAGCCAAAGCCAATCACGGCGAGTGTCTTCTTTTTAAGCGATTTGAGATTCGCGTCTTTGTTTGTATAAATCTTCGCAGCCATACCTAATCGATTTGTGAGTTCGTTTGTGCCGCCAGGTTGCCACCAAGGCACCGAACGGGGCGCACAAACTGCCTATCTGTCCCCTCGCGGTCAAGCCTCCACTTTAGAGTATTCACATTCGAGGAAATCCAACCACAGATGAACAGGATGGACGCAGATGAATAAAATCATTCAAACCCCATAACCCCGAACATGCGGGAATTTACTCATCTTTTTGTTCAAAAAAGATTTTTAACTAAACCAGATCTGAGTTAATCCCCTTCATCCGTGGTTCAAATCTCTTTTCCAAATACGATCCAAACAAAAGATATAGATGCTTACCCCCCGAAAACATGAAATCTGAATTGGTCGAAATGATATGTAGCGAATTGCGGGCGCGTTTGGAGCGCTTGGCGAAGGCTGCCCTCGCGGCGCATGAGGCCGCGACCGATCCTGGCTCAAAGGCCGAAAGCAAATACGATACACGCAGCTTGGAGGAATCGTATCTCGCCACGGGTCAAGCACGGCAGGTAAAGGAACTGGGTGAAACCTTGCGGACTTTTGAAAATCTCAAGCTCAGGGATTTTTCCGAAACCGAAGCCATCGACGCCGGTGCATTAGTGACCCTGCGCAAGCTCGGCAAATCGCAAAATATCCATTTTCTCCTCGCACCGGCTGCAGGGGGACTGGAGATTGTTTTCCAAAATAAAGAGATCACCTTACTTAGTCCCGAAAGCCCGCTATATGAGAAACTGCTGGGAAATACCCTAGGGACAGAAATTGAATCGCCAGATTTCGAGATCGCTGAAATCTGTTAGATACCGGCTTCTTCAAGAACCAAGGCCGCGGCACCTATCGTGCCTGCCTCATGACCGAACTGCGCGGGCAAGATTGCGAGGTTATCTTTGAATGGACCGGATAGTTGCGAAAGCAGGTGCTCGCGAAACGGTTTGAAAAGCAACTCACCCGCACGTGCGACTCCACCACCGATGATTAAGGCTTCGGGATTAAGCAACCAACACGCATTCATCATCGAAGTTGCGAGCTGACGGCCGATACGATTCCAGCAACCCAACGCAATTTCATCGCCATGTTGTGCCGCCTCTGCAAGCGCAGCCGGTGAGCAGTCTTCGATGTCTTTCGAGATACCCGCCGCTCGGTAGGCTTGCTGCGCATCGCTCGCGATTTCGCGATTTCCGATGTAATCTTCTAACGCACCTAAATTTCCGTAATGGCCACGTCGCCCCTGATAATCAATCGATGTCTGGCCGATTTCTCCCGCACCGTAATTCGCACCACGAACCATTTGTCCGTTCGCGATCACACCTCCGCCGACACCTGTGCCCAATGACGCGCATACCAAATGCTTATAACCTATACCGGCTCCAAGCTTCCATTCAGCAAATGCCATGCAGTTCGCATCGTTATCAGCGACAACAGGCAGCTTCAGCTTTGATTGCAACAGATCTTTGAGAGGAATATTTTGCCAACCGCGAACATTGGTTAGATTGAACACAATGCCTTTTTCAAAATGCACAAATCCCGGCATACCCACACCCACCGCAAGGACATTTGAATGTTTCAAACGCAGATCATCAACCGTGCGAACCATGGTCGAGATCAATACTTCAGGACCAACAAAATCTTGAGTCGCGATCGGTGGCGCAGAATCAATGATCTCCGAACCACACACGACCCCGATCTTAACACTGGTGCCACCGAAGTCGATGCCGATTGCTAAGGGAAGTTCACTCATTGCCGCGCACTGCCTAAAGAGGCTGGAAGAAAATATCTACATTAATTCTAGATTTTTTACCACGGAGGACACGGAAAGCAGAACGAGTGTTAATGAGTTTCAGTAAAGGCGAAGCCGTGTCAGCTTGGACTTAATGAAATGGAGTCAATACACGGAATGAAGAGATAAGAATTAATCCACCACTTCGTGCGTCAGCTCCCCATTCCGTGAATTCCGTGCTCTCCGTGGTTAAGAAATTATTCAACGTTGAAAACTCGTCCAGCTACGAGCCGCAATCCCTCTAATGTGAGATCCAGATCCACTGAGGAAATTTCAGGCAAACCCTGGGCCGCGAATGCCGCTCCCCCACCTGTGGCGACGACCGTTACGTCACCGCCGATTTCTGAAACGATCTCACGCAAAATTTCTCTAACCATCCCACGTTGACCCGCAACAGCGCCAATCCTCAATGCATCCATTGTATTTTTGCCAATGGCAGACGCGTATTCCTCAGGCTGCACTTGAGGCAACTGCGCAGTTTTTTGGGAAAGATATTCCGTCATGCAACCCATCCCTGGCGCGATCACTCCGCCCGCGAAATTTCCTTCTTTTGAGATCACGCTGAATGTCACTGCGGTTCCGAAATCTACCGCGATACTCGGCGCGCCATATCGTAGTTTTAAAGCGTCCACATTCGCCAAGCGGTCGTGTCCAATTTGCTCAGGCGCATCGAGATCAAATCCATAACCCAAAGGACTTTCATGCGTCAGGCTATGATAGGGCTGATTTTCAAAGACCTTTCGTAACAATAATTCCTTTTTCGGCACCACTGAAGCGACCACCACTCCTGAAAAATCCAAGCCATAGATCAAACTGCGAATCGATTCCACGGTCAGGTCTTGGGTCGTCATCACCGCATTCCAGTCCAGCAAACCGCGAGAACCACCTAAGCAGAACTTGGTGCGCGAATTCGAGTTATCGATCAAAAGCCAAGCCATGATTCCCAATCTGAGGTTTTAAATACGGTTTCTTTGTCCTTACCCACCGCAGGTATAGCGTCAGAACTTTTAATTTTCAGCCTTCCGCCGTTCATTTTCAGATCTATTTCCCCCTTGAGCGCTTCTTGTTCCATCCAGAATTTGAACCAAATGTCAGTATTTCCTGTTTTGGGATTACCTGCAAAAATCGTATCAGCCGGCTCATGCTCCGATCCATCTGCAAAGACCAATCGCACAGGCTTCTGCATATCATGATCCTCTTTTCCACTTCTTTTTAAATGAGCCTCCAGCCACACATATCCCTTATCCTGCTTCAAACGAACTGCCTGAATTTCAAAACGCGCTTTGGGATCGGGTGAGGATTCATAGCTTCCCATCATCAACATCCCTAAAAAGGTTGTGGAAACCACCAAGCCCACCGCCAAAAAAAACCTTAACGCCTGACGTTTCATGCCCTATTCTTAGCGAAAGTTTCCCCCTCCGCCAATCAAAAGGATGCAAATGATACCAGCCAACCGCAATAGGCGGACAGGAATGTCCGCCCTCCTCATTGCTCTCTCCCACAAATGAAAACGGGCGAGCCGTTGCCAGCTCGCCCGTTGGATGATTTCTAAATTCTTAGAGAATTAATAATCGTAACCTTCTTCGCCGTGCTCCGTGATGTCGAGGCCAGCGGTCTCGGATTCAGGCGTTGGGCGGAGGCCGATGACTGCTTTGATGATGAGTGCTATTACGGCTGTCGCAACCACAGAAAGAACGATCGTGATACCCACAACGTAGAGGTGATTGATCAACAATGCGCTGGTGGCTTTGCCAGTTTCTGGGTTAAACATCGCTTGCAAGCCGTTCACTTTGGCGTAAGCATCGCTCACCAAGTTAGGGTTTACTTTGCTGTTTGCGAAAACCGCTGTGAGCAAGGCTCCAAGGGTGCCGCCAACTCCGTGAATACCGAAGGTGTCAAGCGAGTCATCGTAACCAAGTTTGGATTTAAGGAAGGTGCAAGCGAAGTAAGGAACAACGCCAGCCAAGATACCCATGATGAAGGCAGATTGCGCGGTAACGAAACCTGCTGCAGGGGTGATCACCACGAGACCGGCAACAGCACCGGAGCAAAGACCGAGAACGCTAACTTGGCGTTTGAGAACCTTTTCAATAAGACCCCAGGTGAAGGCCGCTACGGCAGCTGCAATGGTGGTGGTCATAAATGCCTGAGATGCAAGGCCATCGGCTGCGAGAGCGGAACCGGCATTGAAACCATACCAGCCGACCCAAAGCATCCCAGTGCCGACCATGCAGAGAACCATGTTATGAGGAGACATTTTCTCCTTACCGAAGCCAAGGCGCTTGCCAAGGATGATGCAGAGAACCAGAGCGCTCCAGCCTGAAGTCATGTGAACCACAGTGCCACCAGCGAAGTCGATGCTTGGAATTTTCGCGCCGCCATTCCAGACGCCGTTGAAAAGACCATCGAAACCCCAGACCATGTGAGCCATTGGGAAATAAACGAGCACCATCCAGATGGCACAGAAAATCATGATTGCGGAGTATTTCATGCGCTCAGCGATGGCACCGACGATGAGGGCTGGTGTGATGATTGCGAACATCAGCTGAAACATCGCAAAAGTGCTGTGGGATGGCCACGCGGTGTAGTTGGTGTTTGGAGCTCCGCCCACATCTTTCAAGAACGCGTATTTGCCGAAGTCACCAAAGATGCCAGCCCAGCTTGGTGCACCTTCCGCAGGATGCTCGCCGAAAACCATGGAGTAACCGAAAGCAAACCACATGATCGTGACCAAGCCTGCTAGGCCGAGACACTGAGCCATCACAGAAAGGATGCTTTTCTTACGAACCAGACCTCCGTAGAAAAGAGCGAGACCTGGCAGTGTCATGAACAAAACCAGAGCCGCGCAGACCATTAAGAAGGCATTGTGGCCCGGACCAGCAAGTCCGACTAGCGGTCCTGAGGGCGCCACGTTGTTGAAATACGCAAGAGTATCTGCTGCTACAGCAGCTGCATCTGGAGCTGCTGGAGCGGCTTCAGCGGCAGCTTCGGTTGGGGCAGGTGCCGTAGTAGCATCTTGACCAAGAACGGTCGTGGACGCAAACGGCATGGCGAAACAAGCCATCGCCGCTAGGGCAAGAGCTCGCAATGTTATTGGATGTCTTCTTATCATATGAGTCAGGGTTGTCGGATGTTGAACTGTTACCTTGCGGATTGAGTGCTTGGAATACAGCGGTGCTATCCCTAAGCAATGGACGTGCCAAATCCACGGAATCGCCATTCCCCCCTTATTTCATAAATGAAAATCATAGATAAATACCTCCAAACAGCTGAAATAACCCTAACCCAGAAAATCATTTCCCCAGATTCCTCACCTTTTACCGGCAGCCAAAATGTGATTTTAAGCTGGACAGATCCTACGGATTGATTAAATAAGCGCTGCAACGGTTTGCCAGAAGTTTCTCCTTGGTACGCAGAATGCTAAGTTCTGTTCGCCATGTCTGTTCCATCAAGGATCAGTTTGGGATGCTAAAAGCAACTGAAACCAACAACAACAAAACTATGCAAAACTACTACAAAACTATCGGTGCCCTCGTCGTAGCTTCCGCTTTCGCGGCTAGCAACGCCTCGGCAGAAATCGAATCCGAAATCCACGCTGGATATACTAATGAGTATCTCTTTCGCGGAATTGATCTCGGATCAAACCTCGTCGAAGCAGGTGTTGACGTCTCAACTGAATACAACGGCCTTGGCCTGAGTGCAGGTGCTTGGTATGGCTCATTTGACGCTCCTGTGCCGGCTGGTCTACCTGTAGCTGGTAGCTACAGCACATCAGAACTTGACCTCTACGCTGAAGTTTCCAAAGACCTTGGTTTCCTCACTGCAGCGGTCGGTTACATCAAGTATATCAACGATGACACTTCTGCCGGTCTCGTTCCCATCCCTACGAAAATCGTCGACGCCCAAGAAGTTTACTTCTCCCTTGCTAAGTCGCTCTACGGTGTTGATTTCTCCCTTACTTACTTCTGGGATATCGAAACTGACAATGATGGCTATGCAGAACTCGCTGGAAGCAAAGGCTTCGAGCTGAGCCCATGTCTCACCCTCAACACCGGTGCAGCTCTTGGTTACCTTGCTGAGCAAGGCCAAGTTGGTCACTTGACTGCAAAAGTCTCTCTCGACTATGCATACAGCGAAACAGCGACCATCTCGCCTTTCGTTGCGCATTCTTGGTCGCTTGGAGATGATAACAATACCGCTTATGCTAACACCGGTAACGAGTTCGTCGCAGGCACCATGCTTTCCGTCAGCTTCTAATTTGAAGTTTACGTAAACTGATTCACTCAAGAGCGGTTGCTTCGGCAGCCGCTCTTTTTTTGTTTCATCCTTGAACGTCTCGAAATTAACCGAAAACTCTCGGCATGTTCCTAGGTTTCGATTCTTCCACCCAATCCCTCAGCGTAATAGTTCTTGATGCTGATCAAAGTAAAATCATTGCCGAGGCTTCGGTCAATTTCGGCAAAGATCTTCCACATTACTCAGCCCCCAGCGGTTTCATTCCTAGCGGTGTTTCTGGCGAAGTTCACGCAGATCCGATGATGTGGGTCGAAGCGCTTGATTTAGTCTTAGGAAAACTCTCCGCACAGATCGACTTGTCGAAAGTTACGATAATCGCCGGCTCCGGCCAACAACATGGATCGGTCTATGTGAATAAGTCTTTCGATTCCATCATCGCTAATCTCGATCCGACCTCTTCTCTCAAAGCACAGCTATCTACTTCACTGACCCGCTCCACGTCTCCTATTTGGATGGATACTTCTACTGGTGCCGAGTGCAAAGAAATCGCAAGCGCGGTCGGTGGCAATGCTGAAGTCTGCGCGCGCTCGGGTTCCGTCATGATCGAGCGATTCACAGGTTCGCAAATTCGTAAATTTTCCAAGCAAAACCCATCCGCCTACGCCGCCACATCTCGCGTTCATTTGGTAAGTTCATTCATCGCATCGGTTCTCGCGGGGAAATCCCTACCTATCGATTTTGGCGATGGCGCTGGCATGAACTTGCTGAATCTGAAAGATCTAACATGGGATAAAGATTTAATGAATGCCACGGCATCAAACCTAACAGAAAAACTTTTTCCCGCGGCTTCTTGCTTAAAGCCACAGGCAACGATCGGCTCCTACTTTATCGAGAAATACGGTTTCTCCAAAACCTGCCAAGTTTGCCCGTTCACGGGGGATAACCCCGCATCACTCGTCGGCATGGGAGCAACGACTCCTGGCCAAGTCGTCATTTCTCTCGGAACAAGCGATACATTTTTCGCAGCAATGGCTGAGCCAAAAACCGATCCGCAAGGTTTTGGTCACGTATTCGGAAATCCTGCAGGAGGATTTATGTCACTGATTTGTTTCCGCAACGGCTCCCTTGCCCGCGAAGCACTTCGCGATGAGCTCGGCGTAGATTGGAGCGCGTTCGATCAAGATGCCTTATCCTCATCCAAATCTTCTGCTGGAAAAAACCTCACTCTTCCTTTCTACGGCCCAGAGATCACACCTCGCCATGATTTTGAAAAACCCGTTACGGAGTTTTCTGAGTCAGCAACAGATGCGACACGTATCCGTTCATTGTTAGAAGGTCAGTTCCTCAATATGCGTTTGCATTCCCAATGGATGGGAATCGCTCCACAACGAATTCTCCTCACGGGTGGCGCATCAAAAAACAACGGAATCGCTCAAATTGTTGCCGACGTATTCCAAGCTCCGGTCGAGCGCTTAGAAGTCGCAAATTCCGCCGCGCTCGGAGCCGCGCTCATCGCCGCGACCGCTGCTGGCAATGACCTTGTGAAACTCCAAGCGATTTTCTGTAAACCCTCGCCCGACTCTCGCATCGAGCCCGATACCCATTTAGCATCCAGCTACTCATCCGCTCTCGACCAATTCAAAAGATTGCTAGAATCCCAGATCTAAGCCTTTATTCAAACCAACACATCACCATGCAGTTCAAAGACCAAATCGTTGTCGTCACCGGAGCCGGAAGAGGAATCGGCCAAGAAATCGCCAGAGCCTTTGCCGCCGAGGGCGCAAAAGTCGCTTTGATCAGCCGCAGCGAATCGAGCTGCGGAAGCGCAGCGATTGAAATCAATCAAACTTTCCCAGGTTCTTGCACCGCTTATGCCGTGGATGTTTCAAACCACGATGCCGTTCAAGATGTCGCCAAACGTATCGGCGATGAAATCGGCCCAGTTTCTATTCTCGTCAACAACGCCGGCATCACCCGCGATGGTTTGCTGATGCGCATGAAAGAAGACGATTGGGATACGGTTCTCGATACAAATCTCAAAGGAGCATTCAACACTGTGAAAGCCTTCATGCGCCCCCTGATGAAAGGCGAACACTCACGCATCATCAACATCGCTTCAGTCATCGGCTTGATCGGAAACGCCGGCCAAGCGAACTATTCTGCCAGTAAGGCTGGACTCATCGGTTTTACCAAAGCCGTTGCACGTGAGCTCGCAGGCCGCGCCGTCACTTGCAACGCCATCGCTCCTGGTTTTATCACAACCGACATGACCGATGAGCTTCCAGAAAATGTCAAAGAGGCCGTGATCGCAAAGATCCCTCTCGCAAGCTTCGGAACCACTGAAGACATTTCCAAAGCCGTATTATTCATCGCCAGCCGCAATGCGCGTTATATTACCGGCCAAGTTTTGGCCGTAGATGGCGGCATGACCATGTGATACCCCTAGCACTCGATAACCTTATCTGAACTCATGAACCTTTTCCTCCTTCGTCACGGTAACGCCGAAGATCGGAATGCGTTAAACCCAGACGACTTTTCCCGCGCTCTGGTAGAAAAAGGT
Source organism: Luteolibacter sp. (assembly GCA_044354135.1). Lineage (GTDB taxonomy): Bacteria > Verrucomicrobiota > Verrucomicrobiia > Verrucomicrobiales > Akkermansiaceae > Luteolibacter. Next base: position 19,059 of record JBILAN010000002.1, on the reverse strand, counting down.
CATCAACAAGCACGTAACACCGCTCGCATTTTATCGAGTGCCGCGATGTTGCCGGACATCGTTTTGTGCAGCCCTTTTGTCCGCGCGCGCGAGACCGCAGAATCATTCACCCAAGCGGCCAACATGCCGGGACCAGTCATTCAATCATGGCTTGCTTGCGGAATGAATCCAGAAACCGCTCTCTCCGAACTGCAAGGGTTTTTGAATTTCAAAAGCGTCATGATCGTCGGCCATGAACCAGATTTTTCCGAATTCGCCCAATATCTCCTGGGCTGTAGCGCAGATTCCATAGAAATCCGCAAAGGCTCGATTGCCTGTTTCGAGGTCTTTCCTCCTTCAAGAAAAGCCACTCTCCGCTTTCTCATTCCCTTCAAGCTCGCCAAACACATGGAATAAGTCCACATTTCTGTTGTTCCTTACTTTATTAACTCTTCCAGTCCATGTCATCGACCTTCGGTAAACTTTTCCGCATCCACACTTACGGTGAATCTCACGGCGGCGCAGTCGGCGTCATTATCGATGGTTGTCCGCCTCGCGTCCCGATCACTCAGGAAATCATCCAACGAGAACTGGATCGCCGTCGCCCTGGACAATCCGAAATTGTCACTCCTCGCAAAGAACCTGATACCGCAGAAATTTTATCCGGAGTCCAAGATAACTTAACTTTGGGAACTCCGATTTCCATCATGGTGCGCAATACCGACCAGCGACCATCTGCATACGACGAAATGTCAGAGAAATATCGACCGTCTCACGCAGACTTCACCTACGACGCGAAATATGGGATCCGTGCCGCATCAGGCGGTGGCCGCGCCTCAGCACGCGAAACCATTGGTCGCGTCGCCGCTGCAGCCATAGGCAAACAAGTCATCAATCAACTCTGTCCCGGCATTGAAATCCTTGCTTGGGTCAAATCCATCCAACATATCCAAGCAAACGTCGATCCTGGTTCAGTGACCAGTCAGACGATTGAATCTAACATTGTCCGAACCGGAGATCCATTGGCTGCAGAAGAAATGATTTCACACATAAAAACGATTCGCTCCGATGGCAATTCCGTCGGCGGCGTGATCGAATGCGTGATTCGCAACTGCCCTCCAGGTCTAGGAGAACCTATTTTTGATAAACTCGAAGCCGAGCTCGCCAAGGCAATGCTCTCCATTCCCGCAACAAAGGGTTTCGAGATAGGCTCGGGCTTCTCTGGTACTTTGCTTACTGGCAAAGAACACAATGACCCTTTCGAGATGCGCGATGGTAAAATCCGAACCATTACTAATCACTCTGGCGGAATCCAAGGCGGTATATCCAATGGCGAAAATATTATATTCCGCGTCGCATTCAAACCAACCGCAACCATCATTTCCACTCAGGAAACCGTAACCAAAAAAGGCGAAAACTCCACACTACAGGGTAAAGGCCGTCATGATGCCTGCGTATTACCGCGTGCTGTACCCATCGTTGAAGCCATGGCGACTCTTGTCCTAATTGATCATCTAATGCTACAGCGCGCCAGTGGACCAATCTGTTAGAACATGGAGGCCCTATCCCAGATCTCTCTCGGCGCTGCCATGTTGCTTATATTTGCAGTCTGCGCCGTCTACATGCTGATCCGTGGACTTCTCCGAACCATGACCAATCTATCAGTTATCGCACTGAGCTTATGGATAGGATTTTTAACATGGCAAAAAGCCCCCACACTCGCCTACCAGTGGACCAACCAAACTTCCCCTCTGATCACCACTGGATTGCCTCTTCTTGCATTTGTCATTTCATTTATCTTGATCCGGAAAATTCTCAAATTTTTCTTCACCCCCATTTACACTCAACCCGAAGAATACGAAGACGAACCGCCTCCATCCCGCTCCCTCCTAGGTAAATTCTTCATCACTTTCATTTTTGCATCCGTTCTTTGCTTGATCGCAGCAGCTATGCTTCATCACTTCACTTCTATCGCTGAGATTCGTGATCACGCGAAAAACGGTAACTTACAAAATGACTTTCCCAGCTTCGCTGTACGCTTGAAAAATTCTCTCTCAAATGCGATACCGGATTCGCTGATGGATAAACTCGACCCACTTGCCTCTAAGCCTAGAGTCGAACTCGCAAAATGGATCACAAGCGCCTCTAAACACCCATCACAAGTCAAAATCGACCCTAAAACCGTCGACCCCTTGCCCCGATCCGCTGTGGTCGACAACCCAGAACTCCTCTCCCTTGCAAAGAAAGGTCGTTTCAGCACCCTGCTTCGCCATCCTTTGCTTACCGAAGCCATCAACGATCCCACGATAAAAAAGGCTCTTGGGGTCAAATGACATATTTCCTAGCTGTGGCAGTTCAATTGGTCAGGACTCATCTTGCGCCTTTACTTACCCACCCCCCATCTTGTTGACTCTGCGGTGATGTCACACTTCCGTTTCTCCATAACCACTCTGTCATCGCTAGGATTCTTGCTTTTGATTCTTAAAGCCCAAGAAAGTCCTGTGCCACCTGATAATGAAGTTGTGCCAACTCCAGTGGAGAAAATTCAACCTGTTCCAGCTCCAGAAATTCCTCTGGGTGAACTGCAAGAAGCCCCAGCCTTACCTGAAAATCTCAAAATTAAAAACCACGGTGGGACGATCGAGGGAAATCTTGAAGAGGGCATCCGTCTAGGCGGACCCGTCCATGTCACTGGTGATAATGGATTGGAAATTTTCGCTAAACGCGCAGGCGTTGACCTAAAAGCGAAGTCTGTGACTTTTGATGAAGATGTTTCCGTCTACCAAGGCACTATATTACAACGCGGAAAGCGTGCAGTTTACTTTTACGAAACCGGGATCATCGACGCATCTGAACTGCGCATATCGATGGATTCAATATTGTTAGAATCTGGAAGATTTACCAGCAAAGGCGAAGGGTCTGACCGAATATTCATTGGTAGAAACGCAGGCATCTCAACTGACGACGTCCAAGATCCTAGTTTTTGGGTTAGATCAAATAAAACCACGGTTTATCCAGGCGAGCGCGTCACTTTTCAAAATCTCAAATTATACGCAGGTGATACACCCGTGTTTTGGTTTCCTTATTTGAGCCAACCTCTCAATGGCGAACTCGGTTATCAATTCGTCCCTGGCGCTAGGAGCAACTGGGGACCTTTCCTACTCAATACATATGGCATCATGCTCGGCGGTGAAATCAACCCTCTGACAGGTGAAAAAGAAGATGCCTGGCTACTTTCAAGATGGAAACTCGATCTACGAGCCACACGCGGCGCTGCATTTGGCCTAGATCTTGTCGACACACGACAGAACTACCGAGATGAAATCAGTGGCTTCAGCATATACTATGCTCATGATCAAGAGCCTACAGATTCTCGCACAGGCATTCCGCGCACAGACATTAATAGTGAGCGTCTCGAAATTAAGTTGAAAACACGTTACGAATTAGAGCTGGAACAAGATACTAACTGGAGACTGGATACCAATCTCAATTATCTCTCCGACAAATATTATCTCGAGGATTTCGATCCCCGCCACTATCGCATCAACCCAGCACCAGATAACACCATTGGAATCTATCGCAGAGATCATGATTCATTACTATCGATCTTCGGCCGATTCCGCGTGAACGATTTTTATCGCACTGATACCCAATCGCCTGAGATTGCTTTTGATCAAGCACGTAGGTCAATCCTTGGTAGCCCTATCCTTCATGAAGGCCAAACATCATTTTCGATTCGTGGAGAAGAAGCAGCAGATATCACGCGAAATAATGTTATAAATCCTCTACTTTCAATGCCCGTTGCAGATCCTGACCTACTCCGACAACTTAATGGATATGAAAGAAATCTCGTAGAACAAATAAGAGCTTTAGATGCAATAAATCCATTAGACCCGCGTATTCCACTGCTGAGAGCCCAATTATTAGATACTGGATACAATCGTTTTCACACCAATCACTCTTTCTCAGCTCCGTTTACTTACGATGATTGGTTCACACTCACTCCCCATATTGGCGGAGCATACACCCACTACTCAGGAGTCCAAGGTCCTGCAGTTTCAGATGCACGCTTTATGCTCCACGGCGGCGCAGAAGCAGCACTTAAATTTTCTAAAAACTATGGGAATATCAGAAATAGAGATCTAGGCATAGATGGCATGCTACACATCTTCCAGCCATATCTAAATTGGTCCGTCACTTCAGTTGATGAGCTGGATCAAGATTACCCTAAAATTGACCACCTCACATTCACCACACGACCACGCTCACTCGATCCTTTACGATACACCGCAATTGATGAATACGAAAGCTGGAACATCATCAGGATGGGCGGACGCCATCAACTCATTACACGCCGAGATGATCAATCTCATGAATGGCTCTATCTAGATACTTACATGGATACATACATCGATGATCCCGAAGGCAACCGAGATTACTCGAACCTTTACAACGACATACGTTGGCAACCTCTCCCGTGGCTAGGGATTGATCTGGAAACCCAGCTTCCAATATTTGATAGAGGATCTGGATTCTCGGAGCTAAGCACCAGAGTCCGATTTATGCCAAATGAAAACTGGGAGTTCTCTATAGCTTACCGCGAACTCAATAACCACCCAGTTTTATTAGACTCTAACCGAATCGACCTCGGCACTTATATACGTCTCAGTGAAAACTGGGGAATTGGATCTCGCCATATCTTTGAAATGGACGACGGCACCATGGAGCTTCAAGAATACACCCTCCAAAGAGAACTTGGCGACTGGGTGGCTGGTGTCGGATTAAGCCACATGAACAACCGCTACGAAGACGAATTCGCAATCATATTTAGCCTCTCACTGAAAAGCTTCCCATCCGCATCCCTCCCACTGAGTTTAGGCCAAAACTAGATCGATATCATGCCAATCACACCATCTGTTCTTTTAGAATCACTAAACTATAGATACGCAACAAAAGCGTTCGATCCGACACACAAGATAACTGCAGAAACCTTATCTGCCCTAAAAACTTGCCTGACCCTAACGCCCTCATCTTTTGGCCTGCAACCATGGAAATTCATCGTAGTGGATTCACCGGAAATCCGCGAAAAACTCAAATCAGCCTCATGGGGTCAACCCCAAGTAACAGATGCTTCTCATCTTGTGGTTTTTACCGCACGTACGGATCTCACTGAAAAGGACATTGATAAGTGGATTAATCGACTCTCAGAAGTCCAAGAAACCCCTATTGAAAAGCTCGTTGGCTACGCAGGCATGATCTCCTCGTTTACTAGCAACATGAGCGCTATCGAAAAACAGAGATGGAATACTCGCCAGGTCTATATCGCTCTCGGCCAACTTATGACTGCAGCTGCAATCATAGGAGTGGATACTTGCCCCCTCGAAGGCATATCTCCGAACGACTACGATGAAATACTCGGCTTGAAAGGCTCCGGATACGCAACCGCAGTCGCATGCGCTTTAGGTTATCGTTCGATGGACGATAAATATGCTGATGCGAAAAAAGCCCGATTCCCATCGGCTGACCTCATATCGCACATCTAAATTTTCCGCCAAATTCCGATCCATCTGTCCACGCTCTTACCTTCTGCATCTGGAAGATTCCTGGATTTACTATTTCTAACATTTAGAAGTAGTTTTGCATCACGCTCACGCATGCTTGCCAAGAAGAGGTCGTGCTCTAAATCAAAATAGGAAGTGCACACCAACACGCCGTTTGACTTCATGGCTAAAAGCGATTCATCCAATATTCCCTCCCACACCATAGGCTCATGCCAATAGTTTTGATGACGGATGAAAACCAAATCAAACTCGGGTAAGGATTTTATTCTTCCAAGCATGGCCGCATTACCCTCCATAAAATAAACCTCGCAATGATTTGATTTCCATCGACGCGCAGCCTCTTCAATCGCATCTGCTCTTATATCAATACCGAGATAAAAACCAACACGTGCAGGACTCAATGCATTTACCAATACTCCTGTTTCATCAGCCCGTCCACAGGCAAGATTTAGAACTGATATTTTATTATCAAAATTCAAATCACATGCGGATAATGAATCCTTCAATAAAAAACCCAACCGCTGGACATCTCCATCAATTCCTTCGTATGAAAAAGGCATTTGCTGAATCATATACGTTTATTCATCTAACAACGGTATACTTAACTTGAGAATCGTCTCATCGGAGATACTGAAATATAAATTTTCAGATAATTTCTTTCCGAAAACTTTACCCGTGGATTTATTTGAGCCAAATACAATCGTTTCGATTACCTCACCCGTTTCATCACCAAATTCGTCTACCAAACGTTGCTTGATTTCAAGAGTCATCAATGGATTTTGAAGCGCCGACTTAGCTTCCTCATCCTCTACAGAAAGCCAATTTGTGACCTCCAATCCTTCAACAACACCCATTAAGAAATTTGCTTTAAGCGGATCTAAATTTGCTGATAAATCTTTTTCCCCGCACTTCGCTTTCCAACTATCATCCCTAACATCATAACTCAATTCTAATGGCTCAGATTCATTGTCTGATCGCTTCAAATATTTAAGATCGACGCGATTGAAAGAGCCCAACCTCGCATGCCTCCATTCATGCTGACGCACTGCAATCTTTTCTAAAAATTCAATATCCAAAGACATGATGCTCTTACCACCTTTCCGCATCGCAAACAGATTGCCTTTCTTATCCAAGCCGAAGTAGATGGCAATTGATTGATGATTTGCCGCCAAGAAAACCAGCTTTAAAATAGGACGATCCAATCCCCATGGACTCAGATCTTCAGGAGCCGAATCCGTCACAAATGACAATGCACGGGCTTCGGTCACTGCTTTCAATAATTCAAAGAGGCGCTGCTCGTTAGCGATCTGCTCAATATCGCCTATCGTTACGATCCATGGTTCGGGCGGTTCTCTAGAGATCAATATAGTAGTTGGCGAAGCAATGGATTCAATCGCAATCCCTCTAATTGAGGCAATATTGAGATTTGTCAGAGAAGATTCACGCAACTCATTAACTGTAAGTGGCAAATCCGAAATCGAAATCAGGTCCGGCTCTGATTTCAACGGCAATTCAAAAACCGTTTCTGGACGGTCACTTACTATCGCCTGTGCAGTGCGTGCTGCAGGATCCTCTGATGGAAATATTTGGAGAACCGATTCATAATTAGATCCAAAGTCCGATATCGATATCTCCATCTTATTTGAACTAGTATCCTCTGCCGTAAAGGTAATCTCGGATCGGTCACTTAATTTAATAGCTTGAAGCTCAAATAATTTCTCTAACAAACTTTTCATTATCGTTGGATCAGTCGCCAAATTGAGCGGCTTCACAATTCGCCAAGGAGAACTTAGTTTTTCGCGTCCTAATGTTAATTCACCTTCTGATGTTTTAATACGGATTTTTTGAAGATTTAGTGGATTAAAATTGAGCGGACGATGATCGCGAAGAAATTTAAAATTATCTCTGAATAAAGGCAAAATATCTCCCGCTGCTGCATAAACATGCGATTTCCTACCACTTTCCAAGGGAAGTAGATAAATGGTCGGTGCGGGTTTTGCAGCCTCATTTCGCGATAAATGCTCCCATGGTGTCCTCCGGCCTAAGCGATAGTGTGCTATTGTTTCACCTTTAGAATTCTTGATCCTTACATCATGGCGAGCTGTAACCAAGCCGGCCAACTCTGGGTCAAGCTTATCGCGAGCCACGCGGTCTTCAGCTATCGTACTACTTGTGAATGCGATGATTGCCATCGCTGCGCGAAAATCCATCCTATCCTGCCATGGCTTGGTTGAGCTCCATCCAAGTGGCGTCTTTATAAAGGCAGCCTCAATCCCTTCAGAGACTAGACTTATCGATGCAGCTTCATTTGGATCAAAATCAGGAAATATTCTCTCTCCAATTTCTACAGGTGGCTGGCCCAGCATGCGATGCAAATTCCCATCGCGGAACTGCCAGAGTGCTAGCGCACCCAATATGAGCGCAATGAAAGCAATTGTTAATGTGAAAAGAATAGAGCGCACGATGAAAATTTTGAATACCTATGAACGCCTTGATGAATATACTAGCCCACCAATCAGGAGAAATGCCAACGGTGCGAAAATTAGATTTAAGCGATTGATAAATGACACTTGTGCCTGAAGTAAGGGTAATTTCCATGTGCCAATGGTTCGCGGAAGCATGCCAATCAGAGATTCTCGCATCACTAACCAATTCGATGAAGCAGCGAGAAAATCCATGTTTTCAGCACGTTGGCGGTTACTCTGTAAAAAGTCCGTATTCGACATCAATACCATACGCGATGTCTCAGCTGCAAATCGATCATCGTTTGCAGCTCCTCTTGTCACGGCAGCAGCTATATAAAGTGGCGATGGATTATCTCGTATTGAATCATAAGTCTCACCCGCACTTATTTCTCCAGTTTGATTCCCGAAATCTGACTCTCCCCAATATCCTTCCATCACTTGGATCAGCGGCATAGGTGAAAGTTTACGAACCATCAAATCATCCGCATTCTCACGGACTTCAATAGAAGATGAAGCCCCTTCAAAGATAGCAGACTGTCCCTCCAGCCCTTTTAAAAACGAAATGCCTGAAGTGAAATTTCCACGCACCGTTGTCGTTACCCGCATCTCATCTTTCGTGATGACTCTATCCTTGCGTGGCGTCAACCCTTTCGATCGCAAAAAAGTTTTTAATTTAGGCGGACATTCTCCCGACTCCAATAAAATCAATAATGCAGATTTCGGCATACTCCAATAAGCCTCCAAAGTTGCTATCTCCTCATCCGTAAAATCATATTTCGGTGCGATTAGTGCGATGCCATTCACATCTGCAGGGATCTCCTTCAAGCCAGCTAAATTCACAGGCTTAAGCTGGATGTTTTGGTATAGAAGAACGGTAGATAGATTATTCCATGGCGAATCCTCTCCATCCGCATCGACTCGAGATTTATCTGCTAGAAACAACAATGTCTTTGGCTTACCCTCAATACTCTCGACCAATCGCGAAGTCAGCAAATCCTCCCCTCGAAACTTATCCGGGCGACGCTGACCTTTTTCATCCACCGCGTAGGTAATCATTTCCTCAACCAGTGCCAGTGTAATGTGTGGATTGAGCGCAGGCGTTCCAGTTTGAGATTCAGTTGTTAGCGGAGTATCATCGGTTGGCCTCCCATCAATCAAAATCATATCGCGAATCAACTTCAAATTATAAGCAGCAGCAAACTGTTGAGCTCGATCCACAGCACGAATGGGATCGATTACTTCCAATTCAATTTTACCGCCTGATTGTCTCTCATACTCTTCCACTAGAACACGCACCCTTTCGTATATCGGCGAAGATCGACGAAACACCATAGTCAACTTCACGGGCCGCTCGCGTTTGGATATCTCCTCACTTTTTATGTAATTCACTGACCAGCTTGATAGGCTGTAATCCGCAGCACGGGAGTAATCCACACGAGTGTAATTATGAGATGAAATATAATTCAAACATATCACCGCAAATAACAGCAGCGATATTTGCAGAACTGACAGAAACCCCATACCGAAGCGGTTTGGTCGAGATGAACGATTCGATGGTGATGCCATGATAATATAATATACGCGTTATGGACGCCAGCGGCGCAAATCAATCACTTGATGCGTGAGAAATAAGACAAATAATGTTAGAGAAAGGTAATAAACCACTGGTTTCGTATCAAGCAGACCGTTGGCAAAATAATGCAGATGCTTTTGCGAGGAGATATAATGAAACATTTCAGCGCCGGAAAATGACTCACCCCAAATGATCGTCACGAAGCCGAGGAAATAAAGCATCACCAAAGCCGTGATAGTGATAATCCCCGCCACAATCTGACTGGATGTCAAAGCTGACGCTAAGCAACCGATCGCAGTGAACGCACAACCCATCAAAAATATAATCAGAAAGCTTCCCCACAACGCGCCCTCGGAATAAGCAGGCGGAATATCCGTTAACCATGAAAAGGCTTTGATCTGAAAAAATGCCGGAATCCAAAGGATCACATAAAAGATCATCGCCGCAAAATATTTGGACAAAACCACCTGCCAAGTCCGCACCGGCGCAGTCAGTAAAGTTTCCAAAGTTCCACTACGCTCTTCATCCGCGAAAAGTCGCATTGTGATCAGCGGGAATATGAAGAGGAAATAAAACCAGAAAAACGGAGTATGAAACACCACGTAAACCAGACTGTCCTTTGCTGGCGTATCCCGAAAGCCCTTCATCGCCGATGACAGGGAAAGCCCCTGCATCAATACCACAAATGCCAGCACCACCCAACCAAAAGGGGTCAGAAAATAGGTGTTGAGTTCTTTTCTCGTGAGAATCCGAAGTATGCGCATCTGCGGTCAGATTGAACGCCTGAGTCGATTCGTCCAACCCAGAAATGCATATTATGCTAACTTACTTCCTTAACTCATCCCTCCATGCGGGACGTTCTTATCCCACAGGTATTGGCGGCGGATTTACCCCCAACAATGGCTTCTCTCCCCGCTCCCGCAGTTTTGCAAAGATCGCCATGTTTAAAAAGTGCATCAAACCCAACACCAACAAGACCACCCCGATCTTACTGCTCAAGGCCTCAAATATCCCCGTCGTTCCCGCCACAAGCTTTTCTAATTTCAAAAACAAAATCACAAAACCCAGATTCACCAAATAAAACCCTACCAAGAGCAAATGATTCACACTGTCCGCCAACTCTTCATTCTCCTTAAAACAACTCACTAAAAATATCCGGCCGTTCTTGTGCAGGGTGCGGGCTACCCAAATCGTTACTGGGACAGCGATGGCTAGATAGATGGCATAGGTTATAACTGTTTCGTTCATGATGATTTTTCCTTTCGACTATACTATACTTTCAGAACTTACTGAAAACAAGAAAAAATACATACTCTTGATCTGATCACACCCCAACATACATAGCTAAACCTTCAATTTGTTCGCGCTACAATGGTCAAATGCTGTCCACCTGCTCGTTCTTTTTATTTGACCCAAGGCCAATATCTTTCACTATCACCTTCCCGAGTTGAGACTTAATCTCAATAAGCATTAGCAAAGTCGAGCCATGACCCGCATCCTCTTAACCATCTCAGTCTTGAGCCTTTCACTCATACATGCGGAATCAGAAGACGCTGCCGTCGTCGAACTCCGTGAAACGATTTCCAAAGTCGTAGATATCCAGACAACTGAGTCTGAAGAGCGGCTAAATTGGAAAGCGCGCAAAGACGAATTCGCAGCCTTACTCGACCTACAAACTCGCGAGCTCAAGCTCCTAGATGAAGAACTGAATAAAGCTGGTCAATCCGCTCCCAGCCATGCGGAAGCGACCGAAGGAATTAAAACCGAAATCGTTGCCCTCAAACAGGCACGCAGCCTAGCCACCGAGGCGGTTTCCCGCAATCTCCCACGAGTTGCCAGCCTCGCGAAACGTTTTCCCCAACCTCTGCTCAAAGAGGCCGAAATCGAGATCGCCACTCTTGCTGCGTGGAAACCGACTGATGAGCCGCGCGATGCTCTGCGCTCGATTCTCGCATTACTCGCAAAAGCCGAACAATTTAACCGAAGATTCACCCGCACTACTGAAATCCGCGATGGTCTCGAAGTCAAAGTTCTCTACCTCGGCCTCGCACAAGCGTATTACATGGATCTGAAAGACCAGGCTGGCATCGGCCAACCTGGTGCGAGTGGATGGGAATGGAAATCGAAACCTGAAATCCGCGCCGAACTCAATGCGGCATTTGAAACTCTCGATAAGAAACGTCCACCAAACATGGTCACGTTACCCTTGGAAATCCGCTAACCTGCAACGATCATGTTCCTTTACGATCTAACATTTATTCGCCGTTGCCTTCTAGCCCTTGTGCTTGGCGTAACTTCTTTACAGGCACAAAACGAAATTCCTGCCGCACTCAAAAAAGCGGAAAACGATCTCAAACAAGCCATCGCCGATCTCGAAAAAACCCGTCAAGCGATCGCCACTGAGAAACCGAAACTCACCGAAAATTTCAGAAAAATAGAACAAGATTTGTTAGAAAAACGTAGGCTGGTTCGCATCGCCCGCCTAAGCAAAGAGGATCGCGCCCAAGAACTAAGACAGCTTCAAACCAATCTATCCACACGCCGCCAAGACGCCAACTATCTTTCAAGCCTTCTCAAAGATCATGCGTTGAAAACCACCACGCTCTCAAGCCCCGGCTCACCAAATCTCGAAATTGATCCCACAATCATCGCTGCAGAAATGGATAATCCATCCGGTTCGTTGCAACAACGCCTCGCCATTCTCGACGCATCCGTCACCCATCTCGAAGAACTCCTTGGAGGATCTACTGCTCCCGGAAAAGCTGCTGATCCTTCCGGAAACATCGTCGATGGCACATTCGCCGCTCTCGGTCCTATCTCCTATTTCTTATCAGATGATAAAAATTCAGGTGGTGACGTCATCCCATCCAAGACTGCTGAAATTCCCCATTATATCCCTGGTAACGAATCGAATGTGTCTGCACTCATCAGCGGCACTTCCACCACTCTTCCACTCGACCCCACAGGTGGAAACGCCCGCGCAATGGATGAAATCGACGGCAGCTTCATCGACATGGTCAATAAAGGCGGCCTCTGGGTTTGGCCCATCATGTGCCTTGCACTGCTCTCACTCGCATTTGGTTTAGTGAAACTTGGACAATTCTCCCGCTACCGCGAACCGACGGATGCATGGATCACCGCTATCCTCGCCGCACTCCGCACAGGAGATCGCGACAAAGCCCTCCTACTCGCCAGCGAACGCAATCACCCGGCTGGTGTCGTCCTGGCTAAACTCATTACCGTTTCGGAAAACTCCACCGACCTTATTGAAGAAACTCTCTACGAACAACTCATGTCCGTGCAAAGCAAAGCATCCTCGCTACTCTCCGTGATCGCAATCACCGCAGCAACTTCTCCGCTCCTCGGTTTGCTCGGCACGGTTTCTGGAATGATCGCCACCTTCAACCTCATCACCCTCTTTGGCTCTGGCGACCCCAAACCTCTCGCGGGCGGTATTTCCGAAGCGCTTATTACCACCCTTTTCGGCCTCGTTGTAGCCATCCCAGCCCTCATCCTGCATGCCTTCCTATCACGCCGCGCCCAAGGTATCGTGCAAACCACCGAACGCCTCGGCCTTTCCTTCGTCAACGGCCTACGCGCCAAGCCCTGATCCCACTCTTCCTTGAAATTGGAAATTGAATTTTTGAGATTTAAATGAAGCACGCCATCCAACAAACCCTGCACGAAGGCGGACTCACGCTATGGGCCCTGCTGATACTGACGATTGCGATATACTCCATTCTTTTCAAAGTTTGGAGAATGCTTTTATCTACTAGAAATGCAGTATCCGAGAAAAAATGGGCAACTCCAACTTTCGTGGAAAATGCTCTACCATGGGATAGACAATTGCCCACCTCACGTGAAATCCAAAGATCTTATGCCTCCTTTGAACTTGATCAAATGGCACGCGTGGAACGTCGATTACCATTCCTAGCTGTCCTCATTTCATCCGCACCTTTGCTCGGTCTGCTCGGAACAGTGGCAGGAATGTTAGTGACATTTGCCGGCATGGCCGCAGGCAATGATGCGCCCATCGATACGATCTCATCGGGAATTTCCACTGCGCTCGTTACAACCGAAGCCGGGTTAGTGATCGCAATCCCCGCAGCGTTTATCCTCGCCCTACTCAAACGCCAAACCGAAACCACTCACCTCAAACTACAAAAACAACTCCACACCCGGCTCGCGGAAAACTTTAAATCCTAAACTTAAACTCCAATCATCTCTCCCCGCGTTCCTCCCCATACTCAATCGCCCCAGCGATTCAAATTCCGACTTTCAGACCCACGACTTTAAGACTCCCACGTTCATTTCTGAAAACTGAAAACTAGTAAACTAGCAAGCTTGCCAAATGCGCCGATTCCGCCACAGCACGAACACAGAAAACAGCAGCAGCATCGATATCTCGCCGCTGATCGATGTCGTATTCCTTCTGCTGATTTTCTTCATTGTTACCACGGTGTTCGTAAAAGAAACCGGAGTCGGAATTTCGAAGCCGCGAGCCGCATCCTCAGAAGATCTTGATCGACAGGCAATCCTCATCGCGGTCACTGCAGAATCCCGCGTATGGCATGGAGGACGTGAAATTGGACAAGACGGAGTCCGTTCAGTAGTTGCAGCACTGTTAGAAGAAATCCCAGATTGTCCTGTCATCATCCGTGCCGATGCCACCGCACCCACCGAGGCCACCGTCCGCGTCATCGACTCCGCAAAACTCGCCGGAGCCACATCCGTCTCACTAGCCACAGAGAGATAAACTCTAAATTTTAAATTCTAAATCTCAAGTAAGCCTGCGCTCTTCTAATAACTTTTATATCAGAATGAAAAATCTACGCCCACAACTCCAAGCTCTTGATTGAAGTTTAGAGTTTAAAATTTAAAGTTTGAATTTTAGATCCACCATCATCGGCATTGCTGCTTCTGCTATTATTCTAGTGGTTCTTGGTAGCGCGCGCCTGTACACCAAGCTACCCGCGACAACAGATCTAACAATTCGTGAAGTGGATATCGCTACGTTTGAGCCGCCACCTCCTCCGCCTCCTTTGGAAGAACCGCCGCCAGAAATCTCTCCGCCGCCACCGCCTTCGCTTACCGAAGTCAGCGCACTACCAGATCCCACCCGTGTTCCTATTCCACAGGCACAAATCCCTATGGACATCAGCACGCCTGTAGAAAATTTCTTCACCGATATTGCACCTGCTTCGCTACCCATTGAACCAGAAAAGGTGACGCCACGCACGACCATCCCAGCCCGCGTTCCAGCAAACTTGCCTCCTGTTGAAAAATCACATTACAATCCCAACGAACTCGATGGCATCCCGCGATTACTCCGCCACGGATCTACAACTTTTCCTGCAAACCTAGCTAAACAAGGTGTGAAAAGCGGAACTGTCACCTTTGAAGTCGAACTCTCCACTACCGGTTCCGTAATCGTCCGTAGCGTTATTTCTGCAACCCACAAAGAACTTATCGAACCAGCCCGCAAAGTCGCCGCCAGCGCCCGCTTCACCCCACCCAAACGCAATGGCCAAGCCGTCAAAGCCATCATGCGCTGGCCCATCGTCATCGAAAAATAATTTTCCCATGAACTCTCTAACAAAAATCTTCCCTCTGGTTTCTGGCTTCTGGTTTCTCGCTTCTGCTCTATCCTTTTCCGCCGAGCCCTTGCCCCTTTCCACCTCTTACTGGAAAGATGAAGCCTTTTTAAAATCCTTCAACGGTTCCTACCGCATCGAAGCACGCATCGAACCCAACGTTTCTGCCGAAGAACGCGGAATCCTAGTTGAAATCCAAAAACTCATGGCAGAAGACAACCGCATTGCTGCTTTGGAAAAATTGAAATCGAACACTTTCACCAAATCCTCCCCCGCATTAACTTTTAATCTCGCAAATCTTTATTTCGAAACGGGTGATATCAAAAACGCAATCACCTCCTACCGATCCGCACTCAAAGAATACCCATCTTTCCGCCGCGCGCATCGCAATCTTGCACTAGCATTGGTGCGCGAAAACGATCTGAAAAATGCCCTAACTCACCTCACCGAAGCCATCCAACTCGGCGATGCCGAAGGCTCAACTTACGGCTTGTTAGGTTATTGCCGACTCTCTCGCGAAGAGTTCGACAGTGCCTTACAAGCGTATCGCCTAGCTCAAGTCACCGAACCCGATGTCGCTGAATGGAAGGCAGGAATCGCGCAATGCCTCCAACACCTCGACAAGAATACTGAAGCGATCGCACTGTTGGAAGAAGTCGTACGCCAACGCCCCCTAGAATCCTCATACTCCATTCTCAAAGCCAACATCCACCTCGAGCTCGATCAACTTGATGATGCGGTCAAAGCACTCGAACTTCCATTCCGCCTCAAATTGCTTTCCCCAGATCCAACCTTGCTACTCGCCGATCTTCATCTCCGCGCAAATCGGAAAACTTCCGCACAAACCGCCATTGATGCGGCGTTTTCTAACAAGACGAGTCCGCCATCCACCTCAGCCGTCATACGCGTCATCAACACCGCCAGCTCACAGGAAGATTGGAAACTCGTGAAAACCCTTTTCGATCTGACTCCATCCGATAAATCCGACCGTGCACTCGGCATCGAAAAAGCCCGTTACCTCATCGCCTCCAATGAAGATGTGGCTGCTGGGGTCGCATTACTTCGCAAACTCACCCAAGAAGACCCCACCGACGGACAAGCCCTCCTGACCCTCGCCAAACATTTAGCAGAAACCAAGCAACCTGATTCCGCCGAACTGATTTTCGAACGCGCCAGCGCAGACCCCACAACGGCCTACGAAGCATTTGTGGAACTCGCCCGCCTCCACGTTTCCCAATCCCGCTACGCCGAAGCCCTCACCGCCATTGACAAAGCCCTCGCCCTCAACCCTACCGAAAACCTCCGCACCTACCGCCAGGCCCTCCAGAAAACCCTCGCGGCAGCGGAGTAGGCCAAATTAGGGCTTTTTTACGAAAAATAAGGGGGATTCCCGCTCACAAGCGAGTTTACCCTTGCAAAAACCCGCCTTCTCTGGTTTCACACCCAGCCCGTCTCCTTCTTTAACCAAACTGTTTTGAGCGATAAAGCCATGTCCAATGATCAAGAGAACGTCGTTTCCTTCGAGCAAACAAGGCCAAAAACGCAACTACCCGGCTCCACTATGAAAAGCGAACTTGTCGAACAAGCTGCAGAAATTGTCACAGACCCCTTGGTCCTTATTAACCTCGTCTCCCAAAGGGTTCGTCAGCTTAATAGCGGACGCTCACCTCTGATCCCTACTGTTCCAAGCATGGGCGCCGCCGATATTGCTCTTACTGAGATTATCGAAGGTAAGATCAAGCTTGTGCACAAGCCGATGGCGATCTGAAGGAGATCACCCACTGCTTGATAGCTCCATCTCGATGAGTGCCGAAATCGCCACCAACCGCAAGGCCGGTCGGGATTTCCATATTCTCGACAAATATGAAGCTGGACTAGAACTCAAAGGCACCGAGGTCAAATCGATCCGTGCCGGGAAAATCAATATTTCCGACGCCTTCGCCCGCGTCGAAGGCAATCAGGTTTTTCTCTATGGCTGTGATATCCAACCCTGGCAAACCGCCGGCGATTGGTTCAATCACGCCCCTAAACGCCCTCGGCGCCTTCTTTTGAACAAGCGTGAAATCCTCAAGCTTGCCGCAGATTCCTCCATCAAAGGCTGTTCCCTGCCACTGCTGCGGATGTATTGGAAAAATCGCCGAGTCAAAGTTGAGATTGGGGTCGGAAAAGGAAAAACCCATTCCGATCAGCGTCACGATCTGAAGAAAAAGGTCGAGCTCCGTGAAGCCCAGCGTGAGATGACTCGGTTCAATCAGCGCTGAAAATTCATTTCCAGCATCTCAGGTGTTGATTCCCTAGCTGCAATGTTCAGACTCAGACTTACTATCTGATTGAAATCTCATGCCTCAAACCTCCCCTGATCAACTCAACGACGTGACTCGGCGCCTAATCGAACAGCTCCGCAATCACCCAAAACGCGTCGTTTTCACCGAGGGAGAAGATATCCGTGTGATCCAAGCCGCCGCAAGCTTTGTGGCACTTGAGGCAATTTCCCCCATACTTCTCGGCAATCCACAGCGCGTCAAAGCACTTGCTGCCGAGCATAAAATCCCGATGACCTTCATCCGGGTGATCGATCCAAAAACGTCATCCGACCTACCGCTTTTCCTCGATCGCGCGAAAAACATGGCGCGCTACCGCGACAACCCACAGCTCGTGAATGAAGAAGTTATCACCCGCCCCCATCACTTCGGAGCGATGATGGTACAGTATGGCCATGCAGACGCCATCATCGGTGGTAACCAAGCGATCCCCGCCTACTACTTCCGCGCCCTAATCCAAAATATCAAACCCAGTGCCAGTATCACTCGCATATTTGGCGTGACGATGCTGATCGCTCCTCATTTTCCTCTGTTAAATGATCGCCCGATCTTTCTCGCAGATACAGGCTTAATTCCCCAACCCGACGTCACTCAACTTTCCAGCATCGCTATCGAAACCGGAAAACTTGCTCTTCATTTCCTAGGAAGAACCCCACAGATCGCTCTTCTCAGCCACTCAACCAAAGGCAGTTCAAGCACCCAAGACGCCCAAAAAATGGCGGCTGCTACGGCACTCGCAAAAAGCCGCGTTCAAGAAGAAATGTTAGATCTCAATATTGATGGCGAGCTCCAAGCCGATGTTGCTGTCGATCCGGTTGCCGCTGAAACCAAGCTTCCAGATGCCGGCAGCCGAAATTCCGCCGATGTACTGGTATTTCCAAACCTAGATGCCGCACACATTTCCCTAAAACTTTTGCAACACCTCGCTGGTGCGCAAAATTACGGACAAATCATCCTCGGACTCGCTCGCCCCGCCGCGCAAGTTCCACGCACCGCCAGCGTCGAAACCATTTTCGGCACAGCTGCAGCAGTCGCCGTCGAAGCAATCAAATACCATCAGCTTTATCCGGATAGCGATTTTTAATTCGCCTCCAACTGAATCGTTTTCCCTCTCAAAAAACATCTTTTCATGCAGATCAGAAAACAATTTTTTGGATCATGATGAGCCATCTTGACAGTCGCAGAAAAAAGAGTAGTTCACTGGAGATAACGGTAGTGTTTTTGGAGGTCGTGAGAAGGGGTTAAGTAAACCCTTGGCCAAAAGAAGGCATATGCCGGGTAAGCATCGCATTCCATGATCCATCCATCGACCGAGTTACGACTCGTCAGCCCACACGTCGGTTACGGCGTATTTGCCTCACAACCTATCCCCAAGGGTTCACTGGTTTATGTCCAGGATCCTTTGGATATCAAAATCACCCCACAGCAATATCAACGCTTGGATGAAACTAGCCGCCAACTTGCAGAGAAGTATTCGTTTCTGGATGCCAAAGGAAACCGAATCCTGAGCTGGGACGCCGCGAAATTCGTGAATCATTCCTGCCATCCCAACACGATGAGCACCGC
>JBILAN010000100.1:0-7863 GCA_044354135.1 Luteolibacter sp. | reverse complement strand
CGTCCCCATCGATGTGCCACTGAGGATATGCGGTTCTGGGTTCTTTTGGCAGGAAACAAGCGCGACCAAGCCGATGCAAAGCGAAAGTGTGATGTTAACCTTCATAGAAAAACATACAAACAAGCCGCCACGATCAAAACCGCCGCCACCGTGTCTTTCCGCGTCCATGCGGAAGGCGATTGTGTGAGAAATTTCAACATCGCGCCCGTTGGACAACCGTAATGACAATACGCTTGGGGCAGGAAAAACGCCGCCACCAATCCAATCGTGAAGATCGCTGCAGGAACAAACGCCACGAAGCCGGAGCTCCATGTTTCAAACGGCTCGAAATAAGCAAACGGCAATCCGCTACCCATCAGAGCCAGCAACCAGATCGCGATCAGAGTCGCCCATGGCATGCGCGCCAACACCGCGTGGAGTTTCGCAGGAAGATGAAACCTTTTTTTCACCAAGCCACCCGCCAATGTCTGCGCCGCACCATGCGGGCAGATGCGGTTGCAATAGACGTTCTTTCCGGTGAACGCCGGCACCATCAATGCCGCCGCGCTCAGCACCACCAGTGGCAAAATCGCACCCGCACCGAAACCATGCGCCCCCCAACCTAACAACTGATCCTGACTCACCATCCAACCCAACCCAACCCCGGCGGCAACCGATATCACCGCGAAGCCATAGCGAACCGATTTTTTACCACCCGCTTTGCTGACTCCCAAAAACACCCCGACCGCGATCCAAAAAATAGCCAGCGCGCTTTTCCATGAAATCCCGGCTTGATTCTCTTCTCGGGTGTGGCGGCTCAGCATTTCCCTCACACTCTCCACCACCGCGTGATTCGTGTAACTCGCTCCACTTGTGAACAGCGAAGGTGAAACCCATGTATCTTCTCCCAGAATCTCCTCCACGCTTTTCCCTGCAAAACCATCCGCGTATTTCACCTCCTCTTTCACCGAGCTGACATAGGGTTCGTTATCGCGACTTCCCAGAAATCCGATTCCCAGCACTTTTTTTCCATTGCGATCCAGCGCAACGATCACATCCGATGTTCCGTTGAATCCCCGTGCGGAAACTCCCATGCGACTGCTCCGCAACACGATGCCGAGGGTTTCTTTCCATTTTCCAACTCCATACGTTCCGCCTGTTTTGTTAGATGAAATCCGGTCAGCATCCGGAAACCATTTCTTCACATCCGCCAAAACCAGCGGAGCAGGAAACCATTGTTCCATTCCCTCCGCACCGAACCTCGCCGCGACACCACGCGCCATCGCTTCGCTGGTCAGGGTCGCGCCTGAAACCACAACAGGTGAACCCGCCGCACCGAGCGATGCTTCGGATTTTCCGTTCCACTGCGACCAAAACGCCTTGTCATCACGGATTTTTCCAACATGCCCGTCTGTATCCGCACTGGAAAGAAAACGCACCGCTTTGACTTTCCGCTCCTTGTCAAAAATCACCAACAACTCGGACGGACCGGAGTAACCTTGGATCTTCGCAGCCTCAGGCAGAGTCGATGTCGCCCAACCCATGCTTTGACCCGTCTCGTCCGAGAGCGGATACAAACCATCCGCGGGATCTCCCACGCTCACCGTGCCGGGCAAGACGTCTTTGACATATGATAAAACCACAGCACGATCGAGTTCAGCCTGATGATCCGGTAGCGCACGCAAACAAAGCAGCGCCACCAGAATAATCCCAAGCCGGTAGGCGCCTAGCGCCCACCGCTTCAATCGCCTGCGAAAATCAGTTGGCAGGTTTTGCGCTCTCGGTTTTGTCATCAAGGGATTTTTTCAGCTCATCGAGACTCGCGAAACGCTTGTCACCCGGTAGTTTCCACAGGCCTTTCACTTGATTGAGATGCTTCGCATAAATATCCCGAGGAGTGCAATCGTGAACCGTCGCCAGCGCCGCCGCGCGCCCGATCACCACACCCATCATGCCGATGGTTTTCATCACCCGTATCGTTCCCAGCGCATCGCGCTCCACACTGATGTTGCGTCCAGCCATGAAAAGGTTGGGAATGTTTCTTGAATACAAGGTCCGGTAAGGAACCGCGTAACCCACGTTCTTGTCCACCCCTTTACCATGTTCAGCGCGCGCAATGAACGGCTTGCCGGGGATCGTGTTGATGTATTTTTCCAGAGGATAATGGAGATCGATCGACCACGTGGTGAGAAAGGTCGCGTCATCGAACGCTTTCTTGCTACGGATTTCGTCACCTTTGAGAATCACGTCACCCAAAATCTGAATGGTTTCGCGGGTGCCACCCACATACGCCAACCAAGTCAGCTCTGCATTCGCATGCTTGTTCGGATCACGCTCAGCGTGCGCACCGTGATTTTTCATCGAACTCCATGCGCTATAAGCAGCCAGCAAATTCAGATCCCGTGTCAGTTCCAGATCTTTGACCGGATGATTGTCGTAACCGCTCTCCCAAAACCATTCGGCATGACCGAAGCCATGGATCACTTTCGGATAAGGAAACTGATTCGAGTTAAACTGATGCATCCATGCCTGATACGGAAAGCTCATGGGCTTGTCGCGATTCTCCCACATCCACATGTTGCTCATGCCCATCCGTCCCTTCTCGGTGGATTTCGTATCCGCACCCGACCACATCCCAATGAAACCATGACCCGTGCAATCGGCGAAAAACTTGCCCTTGATACGCTTGATCTTTCCGGCATCGACATCCACGGCTTTCACCGAAGCGATTTTTCCACCCGCCATGTCCAATCCATACGCATGATGACCGAGAAACAAGGTGATGTTTTTCTCGGATTTGACGACCTTGTCTTTCTTATCATCCGCAAACTCTTCAGCCGGTGCTGGCGATGCTTTGGCTTGGTCTTCAAATTCACGGATGATCTGATCGAGCGGATACTCACTCGGTGGATAGTTGCCCTTCGCCCAAACCCGAATCTCCGAAGATCCGTTTCCGCCCAACACATTCCGATTCTGAATCAGCGCGACTTTCGCCCCCATCCGCGCCGCGGAAATCGCCGCACCAAGTCCACCGTAACCGCCACCGACGACGACGAGATCATACTCGCCCGCGTCTTCGATTGCGCTTGGCACACCGGTGATTTTCCAAGTGGTGCGCTCTTCAAAGGTCGCATCCACCGGAGGGGTGAAATTTGCATCGTTGCTGAAAAGCACGGCATCCGCGCGTCCGTTGAAACCCGTCAGGTCTTTCAACGCCACTTTTGATTTACCGCTTTTGAGCTGGGTTTTTCCAGCCAACTGCCAGGCCCACTTGGTATCGTTTTTCCCAAGCTCCGTCTCCAAATCCACGCCGTTCACCGCCACTTTGAAGCGACCCGCGCTTTCCGGCCGCTCCAGGCGCTTGGTCCAATCGATCGTCCGCACCCAAACCCTATACTCCCCCGCCTCCGCCACCTCAAACTCCGTGCTGGCATCCGCCACCGGTTTTCCCAAACCATGGGCGATAAGATACGGAGAACCCACGGATTCGATGAATTGGGTATCCAAGCCCCAGCCACCTTTGTCGACGAACTGTTCCGCTTCGATGAGAAACGATGCGGCTTGGATTCGCGCGACAGCCAGAAGGCTAAAAAGTAATGGGAATTTCATATGCTTGGGTGAATAAGTGCGCTAATAACGCTCAAAGTAGAGCCCAGCTTTCAGGAATCCGCCATCTTATTTCTTTGCCGTGCCTCGCGGAAAAACGACTGCAACAAGGCCAAGGACTCATCACCCATCACCCCGGCCGTGACTTCACAGCGATGATTGAGCGGCGGATTCGCATCCAATAAATTGATCCAGCCCCCCGCCGCACCTGCTTTCGGATCACCACAACCAAACACCACCCGATCCGGCCTGCAGTGCACGATTGCCCCCGCACACATCGGGCACGGCTCTTTGGTCACATACAAGGTGCACTTTTCCAAACGCCAATCTCCCAAAGCCTGCTGCGCCGCCGTCAGCGCCAACATCTCCGCATGCGCCGTCGCATCCTTTAAAGTCTCAACCTGATTCCATGCACGGCCGATGATTTTCCCTTCATGGACCACCACCGCCCCCACCGGAACCTCCGATGCCGCATACGCCTTGTTCGCCTCACGCATCGCCTGCTGCATGAAATACGCATCACTGTGGAGATCGATAATCAATTCTTCGCTCATCTGGAAAAGCTTTAACCTCCAACATCCAAAAATCAAACACCAAGACCATCTAAAGCCCTGTCGAGTGGTAGGGTCATTTTGATAAAATGACCGTTTTGTAAACATTCAGGAGCATGCGACCTGTTCAGCGGCAAGGGCGGGCATCGCTCACAGGATTAAAGGTTGAATGTCTAGCTCATCCACGGCGGGAATGGAGGCCCGAATTCAAAGAAGGACGTTACCCGCCGTTGGATGGAGCATCTTGTTCGCCTTATAGATTTGCTCTTCTTGATTCGATTAGGAACTGAATAATTTGACAAATGTAGGCACCCTGAACCGGGCTAATCTCAACCCCTTCAATCACTGAACGCTTGAATCGTATGCCATTGATTACTCCGCTGTGCTCAACAATCCCGAGGGTCAAGGTGCGGCTCAGGAAATAATAAAGCAACGATACGCCAAGGCCGATCAAAAAGACTACAAATGCACCGAATCCCGAATCCATAATTGAAGAGATCTGGACTGCGATGAAGGCAAACACACCAAAGATGGCGAGAGCTGACTTCCAAGGCTTGTAATATCCGTAGTATGTTGAAGAGACACTTAAAATTGGGATTATACGATGGTCTGTTCCAGATAATGATGCGCTGGCAAACTCTACGCGCTCGGGCGAAACCTTGATTGAAGTAATTGGATCAACCTTCATGAGTGCCAGTAGCCATGCAATTAATCCACCTTGGCGACCTGTGATCACAATAAAATTACCGTCGGTATCAATTGGTTGGTTGTTGGCTTTCCATTCTTTGATCACCAGAGGTTGCGAACTCTTTGCTGAGCTAGCGACTGCAACGAGCGCGATTATTACGATCAGCACGATCATAAACACAGGGGCAGCGAGCAAGCCAGCGATGCCCTCGGGTTTCTGGGGTGCGGCTGCGGCGAGGGTATTGAAAAGTGAAATCATGCTTCGATGTGTTTGTATTTGTTTATCTTGCAGAACAGTTTTAATCAATAGCGCGCGGCATTTGTCACAAATACCGCGTGCAGTAGAACCCCTACAAATACAGCATAGCTGAATTTCACGAGTAAAATTCCATTCATAAAACGATCTTGTAGATCCTTGCCAAGGAACTGCCAAGCAAGAAGGACGATGTAATCGTCGACTCTTGTGAAGGCGGATCATCTTCCCCGCTTCGCAGCGGCGGTTTTATCAAAACCGCCCTACCATTTGCAATCTTCGCTATTTTTTCTTCCCATTCCGCTGTCCCATGCTTCCCTAATTCCGTGATTCCCAAGACTTACCTCGACCGCGTTATCGCTCCCTCCCTGCTTGCCGCCAATTTCTCGAAAGTTGGTGAGGAAACCACCCGCGCCATCAATGCCGGAGCGGATTGGTTGCACCTCGACGTGATGGACGGCCATTTTGTCGACAACATCTCCTTCGGCCCCGCGATGGTGCAGGCGGTTCACGAATCAAATGATATCTTTCTCGATGTCCACCTGATGATTTCACGACCCGATCACTACCTCCCTCGCTTCATCGCCGCCGGATCTGATTGCATCACGGTTCACGTCGAAGCCGACCACAACGTATCCGAAACTCTCGTCCGTATCCGCGAAGCGGGCTGCCTTGCCGGACTCGCTCTCAATCCCGCCACACCTTTTTCCGAGGTCCTGCCGTTTCTCCATCAAATCGATCTCCTGCTCTGCATGACCGTCGTCCCCGGTTTCGGTGGCCAACCCTTCATGCGGGAAGTCATGACCAAAGTCGAAGCCGCCGCCACCTATCGCCAGGAACACGGCCTGAGTTACCACATCCAAGTCGATGGCGGCATCGGCGCGGAAACCGCCGCCATCAGCTACCGAGCCGGCGCGAACGTCATGGTCGCAGGCTCAACCACTTTCGGAGCGAAAGACATGGCCGCCGCTATTAAAGCCATACGTAATGCGTAATTTGTTCCTTCTTCATTCAAAAATCCAAAATCAACAATCATCAATCGTCAATCAATCCCCCTCACCCTCTCACCCAATCCCTCACTCTTCACTCTTCAACAACCTATGCCCAAGAAAAACGGAACCGAACGCGTCGTAGTCAAAGTTTTCACCTACGGCATCCAACCCAAGATCTGGAGACAATTTTCCATCGATACTTCTGTTAGCTTTTTGCAGTTGAGCGATGCGATCCAAGCCGCAATGGGTTGGGAAAACAAACACCCGCACGAATTCCGTCACGGCAAAGGCAAGCGCCTCGTCGATGTCATCGGTCCGGTCGGTTTGCAGGATCAAACCCTCGGTGAATTTCAGGACGAGACCCTGCTAAAGGTCGCCGACTACATCGGACGCAAACGCCTGCCGATGCGGATGCTTTACCGTTACGACTTCGCGGATGAATGGATTCACGAGGTGGTTTTTGAAAAACGAGTCGAAGCTGAAACCGTTACCGGCCCGGAAATGATGGCTGGAGAACGCGCCTGCCCACCCGAAGATTTCGGCGGAGCCTTCCAATACATGATGGCCGCCGCCGGTGAAATCGAATGGGCTCATCCCGGATACGATCCCGCTCACTTCGATCCGAGAGAAGTGAACTTTGAAACGAAGAAAACACGAAAGAGATGAAACTGAAATGCTACCTTATCCTCGCCGCGATCATTACCTTCGGTGGATCAATGGCATATGCCCACCAGTCGGATCCGCAGCAACCCTTTGAACGTCCGCACGCGCATGATTCCCCTGAATTCCACATTCATACAGGTTGGGAAAGCCGCTACTTCTCCGAAGGTCGCGACGCCCTTGATGGCGACTCCATCTGGGCCAGCAGTTTTGAGTTTGGACTCGAACACCTCGCGGCAGGTTTCTGGTATGGAAAATCTCCCGATCAATCCTACGATGAACTCCAGCTCAGCCTCGCACTGACCCAAACTTTCGGAGATTTCGAAACCTACATCGGTTACACACATTACATTTTTCCCTTCGATGGCAGCCATGACAATGAAATCAGCACGGGCATCACATGGACCGGCTTACCTGCGGAAATCGAAATCTCAGCCGACATCTACCACTCCTTCGATGCTGATGGCTATTTCGCCGAACTATCCGTCTCACGTGAATTCGAAATCACGCAAAGCTTCAACATCATCCCTTCGTCCATCTTCGGAATCAATCAAGGCTACGTTTCGGACGGTCACGATGGAGCAAACCATTTCGCGCTCCAAATCGGCTACGAATACGTCCTCACAAAATCCCTCTCACTCATTGCACACACCACTTACAGTTGGGCAATTGACAAAAAAGCCACCGCGCCCGGCGATACGTTGTTAGAAGATTTCTTCCACTCTGGCGCCGGACTTCAGTGGAATTTCTAAACACATCTGTAATTTTTCATCCGCGTCCCTCTCCGACCTCTGCGCCCCTGCGGTGAAAAAACCTACCACTTACCACCCCCGCAGCTCTCCCCACACAACCCCCGTTACACCCCCCTGCAATAAATCAACACTGCACCCCAACCAAAGCGCCCTCTTTTACAATCTTTGTCCCAGCTGTGACAATAATTGTAAAAGCTTCAGATGGATTACTTAACCAGAGTTGGGATTTCGTGGATACCAAGCAGTAACTATTGGCTAGAGCATTTTAAATAAAACTGTAGCCGTTTTAAGATATCATGCTATGGTGCGCCCATGGCAACTATCTCAATGGATCTCCGGCAGCGCATCCTCAGGGCCTATGATTGCGGCGACACCACCCGTGA
>JBILAN010000099.1:0-8017 GCA_044354135.1 Luteolibacter sp. | reverse complement strand
ATCAGCCACTATCAAGCGATTTCCGAGTCCCGCCCTGGCGATCGATCGGGAAATCACTCTGTTGGAGAAGGCTGAAGAGGAATTGGACACTGCGATAGAGTCCGCCAAGGCGCTGCAAGAACTCAATACGCTGATTTCCAGTGCTCAGGGTCGAATCTCCACACTGAAGGAGAAGCTGAATCACCTGAAGTCCGAAGCCGACAAGAAGCTCCGCAGCTTTTCCGAGATTTTTGCCGACATCACGCGCGCTGTCCTCGGTGGTAGTATCTCCGCCTCGGCCGATCTGATGGCGGGCGGCATTCAGATGCACGTGAAACGCTCTAATCGCGATCTGGGTGGCGCTGCCGTGGAATCAGTTAAGACCATCGCCTTCGATCTCGCTGCAGTATTACACTCCATCGAGGGAAATTGCGCTCATCCGCGTTTTCTTATCCAAGACGGCCCCCGCGAAGCGGATATGGCCCGGGTGATCTACGAGCGGTTCTTTCTCTACGCCCGCCGGATCGAGAATTCACTACCGCCGGATGAGGCGACCTTCCAATATATCATCACAAATACCACTCATCCTCCGTCAGACATGCAAGAGGACAGCAAGTGGCTACTCGGCGAGAAACTGAGCGGTAAGACAAAGATTGGAAGGTTGTTGATGGAGGATTTTTGATGAGAGGTAGGACTGGAAAAATCTAACTGATTAGAATTTTCAATCGAGCGGTGGGGCACCTTGACATTTTTGTATCTGCTGACAGAAAGGATCTCCGCGAAAGCGAATAACTTCGAGCAACTGGCCAACGCTGGGTGCCTTGCAGGGGTTTTTTTCATGGGACTGGTCTCAATGAAGGTGAAAATCGAAATTGAAGCGTCTATGAAAGCAATACTTGCATTCGTAACTTGGGTGGCGGGGCTCGTGGGGAGACTAGCTCCCATGACGAGAGACTGCTGAAGGTTCTCGGCGTGGTCAGGCACAAAGACCAGTTCCGGGAGGTTCGAACCCTCCTCTCCCCACCATTTTTCAAAATGTTGGTTCCGTAGAGAGAATCATGCGCATTTCAGCATCAACATTTCTCTTTGCAGAATCGGATAAAATGGATACGAATTGGGTATCTGATGTTAAAAGCGCCGCCGATCACACCGGAAATGCTGCACCTTATCGCCCAACTCGATGAGGCGAAGGGGCAATGGCAGGCGTTGCGGAATCTCGCTCCGGAGCGCTTGTCGGCACTGCGGCATAGCGCCACGATTGAGAGCATCGGTTCTTCCACTCGCATTGAGGGGGTGAAGTTGTCCAATCACGAAGTCGAACGCCTACTGGGGAGTCTGAACCAGACATCTTTCGCCACCCGAGATGAGCAGGAAGTAGTTGGTTACGCCCGGGTGATGGAGCGGATTTTTGAGAGTTGGGGCGATCTCACGCTGAACGAAAACCATCTAATGCAGCTCCACGCTGAATTGCTGCAATTCAGCGACAAGGACACGCGTCACCGAGGAGAATATAAGACACACCCGAACCATGTGGCAGCCTTCGATCCCGACGGGAACATGCTCGGTATCGTGTTCGAGACGGCGTCCCCATTCGACACTCCGTTCGAGATGCGAAAGCTGCTGGATTGGCACCGGGAGGCCGAGGCTACGCCCGGTGAATGGCACCCGCTGTTACGAATTGGGGCTTTGATTGTCCGTTTTCTCGCAGTCCATCCGTTTCAAGATGGCAACGGACGACTTTCACGGGTGTTGACCACACTGCTGCTGCTTCAAGCGGGCTACGCTTATGTCCCCTATTCCAGTTTGGAAAGCGTGATCGAGGCGAACAAGGAGGCTTACTATCTGGCTCTGCGTCAGACCCAGACCACGCTCAATGAACCGGAGCCTGCATGGCATCCCTGGCTTTTGTTTTTTCTTAAAGCGCTCAAGACCCAAAAGGATCGACTGCTCAGCCGTCTGGATGCGGAGCAACAAGCGCTCGCCACGCTCAACCCGCTGGCGCGTTCGATTAGCGAACTTCTGACCAGCCAAGCGCGCGTTTCCGTAGCCTCCATCGTAGCTGCTACCGGAGCGAGCCGTAATACGGTTAAAGCCACACTTTCCCGTATGCTCAAAACAGGTTTACTTGTCCGCTATGGCTCCGGGCGCGCCGTCTACTACACCAAACGCTAACAGATTTTCCGACACTCCACATTTCCCATGACCTATCTCAAAGACCTCATCGACATCCGCGACCATGTTGGCCGCGGCGACTTTGTTCTGCGCCTTAGCGAGGGCGTTACCGATCCCGTCGGCACGGTGAAACACTATCAGGTGACGCCGCCCTTGGTGAAGAACTTCGACGAGGCGCTCGGATTGATCAAAGGATCTCTAACAGGACCAAACGGTAGGACGAGCAGCAAGGCCGCTTATCTCCACGGCAGCTTCGGCAGCGGTAAGAGCCATTTCATGGCGATTCTCTACCTGTTGATGCACGGCGATGCCAATGCACGATCGATCCCGGAACTGGCGGAGGTGATCACCAAACACAACGATTGGACCCAAGGGAAACCCCCTTTTCCCCTTCACAGAGCGGCTCTCCAGTGTATTCTCCGAGCTAGGTGAAAAAGCAAATTCCTAGCATTCTTTCATTCTAACCCTGCACTGATGTGGATTTCGGCTCGACAGCGTCATGAAATGATCCAGATTTAGCATCGTAATCATAGAGAACCCTAAAATCTGTCATGAAATCCAAATTCCTCGCTACTTTTCTTGCTTGTGGTGTCTTTATCGCAGTTGCTCAAGCTCGCACTTGGACTAACGCCTCCGATCCCAGTAAAACCTTTGAGGGTGAACTTGTTTCTTACGATGAAGCTGCTGGCAATGTGACCGTTAAGATGAAAGGTCGCGAAATGACCTTTAAGCAAGAGTTGCTCTCTGAAGCAGATATCGCCTACGCCAAGGAAAACGGACCCAAACTTGCCGTAACAAATAAAGCGGGTGGTAAAACGGGTGGTGGAACAAAGGTCAATGGCACTATCCCTGATGTGCTTCCTGATCCCGACGGCAAGGAGGCTGACATGAGTAAGCCGGTTCAGGTGTTTGTCATGATGGGCCAATCCAACATGTTAGGCTTCGGAAATACAGGTGCACTTAAAGGAGTCGCTGCAGCGAGCTATCCATATCTTGTTGACGATGGTGGAAACTGGATCGTGCGGAAGGACGTTCGCAATGTCTTTTTCTGTATGGCTCAACTGAGATACAATGACTGGTTAACCGCTGAAAATGGGAATGGTGGTGGGAAGTTTGGCCCGGAAGTCGGCATCGGCTATTATCTAGGTCACGCGATTGATGCCCCTGTCATGCTTCTGAAATCCTGCGTGGGCAATCGTGCTTTGGGTTGGGATTTGTTGCCGCCGAGCGCGGTAGGCACCGGAGCAAAAGGTGGATCATACCAAGGAGACTCGGAGAGCTCAAATCGGAAAGTCAGTGAAGCAGCCAAGGCAGCAAATGGCGGTTGGTATGCGGGTCTTCAATATGACCAAGACGTAGGTGCGGCTCAAACTGCACTTAAAGATTTGGCGACCTATTATCCTGGTGGCACAAAATTCGAAGTTGCAGGATTTTTCTGGTGGCAGGGAAATGCTGAGCCAGGCAAGGGAAGCGTCGAGAACTACGACAAGAACCTAGCTTTTCTTTTCAATGACCTCAGAAAAGATTTCAACGCACCCAATGCGAAGTTTGTTTGCGCCACATTGGGTGAGCACGACAAGGCCGCACCTCTGTCTCAGAAGATGTTCGACTTCGCGGCTCTCCCAGAGAATAAAGATAAAGCTGCAGTATTCTATTCGAAGCCTGTCGCTAAGGGAGCAAGCGGTGGTCACTACGGTGGCGACCATGATACCTACATGAAAGTAGGAGAAGGCATGGGCAAACTGATGATCGAATTACTTTCGAAGTAGTGATGGGTTTTGTTGATCGTTCCTAGTTCTTGGTTTTTTTAAAGCCCGACACGTCAGTCAAGCGTGTCTGGGCGATATTCTAATAAATCAACAATCACTAATACTCAGGATGCGTTGATGATGGTTGATATGTGAATTTAGAGGATAATCTCATTTTTATTCACAGATGGATTTATCAGTGTATTCTCCACCCTAGTTGAAAAAGCAAATTCCTAGTATTTATTTAACTTTTCATCATCCGGCGAGACGCCAAATGCACGGCCTGCACCGAGACGGTGCAGCTACAATCAATGAGCTGCTAGCTCCCACATTTCTCTGAGCTGCTCTATGCTTTGCTCAAGAATGCTTGTATTAAATTCATGAACGTCAACACCTTTGCCGAGATCTGCGAGTAGAAGCACGGTTAGCTCTCCGCCGAGGTGTTCGCGGAATTCGTCCAAGCCGGCGAGGACGCGGCGGTTGCCTTTGGAATCGGCCCAGTCAAGGGCTGGATGATACGTCTTGAGTCCGAGGTTGATTAGGACTTTGATGATGCGTTCGGCGTTTTCTTTGTTCAGGAAACCGATCTTCTGAGAGTAAATCGTATCGAGTGCTAGACCGACTGCTACCGCTTCTGCGTGTGAGAGTTCATAGTTGGTTAGCGCCTCCATTTTGTGCGCCGCCCAATGACCGAAGTCGAGAGGTCTGCTAGAACCTGTTTCAAAAGGATCGCCGCCCAACGCGATGTGACGTGCGTGTAAGAGGGCTGAACGTTTGATGCATTCTTCAAAAGGTTCGCGGTCGAGTTGGGATAGCGCGGTGACGTTTGCTTCGATCCATTTGAAAAACTCACCATCTTTTACGAGCGCGACTTTTACCGCTTCAATCAAACCTGAGACGCTCGATTTTGGATCTTGGCTTCCTAGAAATTTGAAATCGTTGATCACAGCAAAGGGAACCGAGAACGAGCCGATCCAGTTTTTTTTGCCAAAGGCATTGATGGCGTTTTTGACTCCGACCCCACTGTCGTCTTGCGAAAGGGTGGTGGTAGGAAAACGGACGAGCCTTAAGCCGCGGTGAGCGGTTGCAACTGCGTAACCGACCGCATCCAAAAAGGCTCCACCGCCGATGGAGATCACGTAGGAATGGCGATCGATGTGACTCGTATCGATTTCCCGCCAGACTTCGCGGACGAGAGTTTCATCGGCTTTACATGCTTCACCGCCGGCAAAAATTCTGACCCCACGGAAATCGAAATCGAGTTTCTCGAAGTAGGCATGGATGTGGTCCGGGAGGGTTTTCCAAACCGCGGCCACCGTGTTTTCAATAAAAACCAGGACCCTGCGGCCACCGCCTTCGATGAGGACATTTGCGAGCGCGGAATTATCGGCAGCAAAAGCATCGCGGGTGAAAATCACGCGATGTTTGAAGGTAATGGGAATATCGAAGTCGTGGCGATCCATGAGATCCGTAAGGCAGAAGCGGTTAGTAATCCCATTTACCGGATCAAGCCAACCTTTCTTTCCCGAAAGTGGGGGTCTTTTGGATGGTTTTTGTTCAATTTGGGTGGGATTTTAGTTTTTGACGATGCTGTGCGGATGCTCATCCTGCAGACATGTCCGATGAAATCACGCTCTATGAAAGCCAATGGCTCGGTCTCTATCGCAAGGGGCATTGGGATTATGCGCGCCGCCCCAACTCTGATGCTTGTGTAGGAATTCTAGCGATGACGGATCAGCAGGAGATTATCTTGGTCCAGCAAAATCGTATTCCTGTCGGTAAACCCGTGGTTGAAATCCCTGCTGGCTTGGTGGGTGATGAACTGGAATTTCAGAGTGAGAGTTTGGCGGAAACGGCGGGTCGGGAGCTCTTTGAGGAAACCGGCTACCGGGCGGGAAAGGTTGAACTTTTGATTTCATCGCCAACTTCCGCAGGCATGACTCCTGAAATCACCCATCTATACTATGCCACCCAACTGGTTCAGGAAAGTGAAGGAGGTGGCAACGCCAGCGAGGATATCACCGTTTGTAAAATTCCTCTCACGAAACTCCGTCAGTTTCTATCCGATAAGCAATCCGAAGGCTTGTTAGTGGATTTTAAAATCCATGCGGCACTGGCTGCGGCGGGGTTGGTGTTTTAAATGAAACGCAAAATCATCACATTTTCGTAAACTTCTCCTGGGTGAAGGATAGTGTTGGGGAAATGCAATTTGTTAGGAGAGTCCGGAAATTTTTGAGGTTCCAAGCAGAACGCCGAATTTTCATGTCCGAAAGGCGATGCGAGATATAGCTGGAGTCCGGGTTGATTGGTGAAAATTTCCATGACTCGTCCTGAAGTAGGATCGTAGCAACGAGCGTTCGGTTGATCATGGTTCGGATCGAGAACAAAGGTGTGGTCGAATCTAACGCTCGTAGCCTTGAGGTTTTCACTTATAGGAGTTGGCGAGCTGAAATCGAAACCCGTTTCATGAACGGATCGAAGTTCTCCCGTGGGTATGAGGGTGGGATCGACAGGTAGGTATTTTTCCGAACAGATTTGCAGTTCGTGCAGGAGGACGGATTGCCGGTGGTTTCCTGTTAGATTGAAATAAGGATGGCAGGTGAGATTGACGGGTGATGCTTGATCGACGGTCGCGCTGGCTTTCCATGTTAGGGAATTTTCACCGAGGACATATTCAACCGTTACATTGAGGTTTCCGGGAAATCCTTCCTCGCCAGCTAGGGAAAGATAAGTGAAGCGAACGGCTTGATCGGAAATGATTTCCGTATCCCAGATTACCTTGCTGAAATTTTTAAATCCGCCGTGCAAGTGATGGTTGCCCTGATTTTTGGATAGTTGGTGAAGGGTTCCATCAAGGGTGAATTGCCCGTTGGCAATGCGGTTGGCGTATCGTCCTACCGTGCAGCCAAAGTGCGGATCGTTCTGCAACCACCCATCTTCGTGATCGAAACCCACCAGAATATTTTCCATCCGACCCTCACGATCCGGAACACAAAGGCACCTCAAGGTGGCACCGAGCGGATTGACGTTGGCCTTTATTCCAGACGGGTGACCCAGGATGATGGATTCCAATGACGACATGAAGTGATGGATGAGTGTTAACAATCCGAGCTTATGGTGAAAGCTGGAATGTTGAATGGCATAAAAATGGAGGATAATCTTCACCACAGAGACACGGAGGACACAGAGTTTTCTCAATTAAATGGGGTAAAACTGGGGAGTGCTTCTGCATTGAGGTTTAGAGTTTAAAATTTAGAATTTCTGATTTCTCATCTGCTCTTGCGGTGTGGGCGAAGTTACGCAATATTCGTTTCATGCAAGCGGTGACCGATAGATTAAAGAATTTCCTACAGTTTGTGGCTGTAAAACTGATTGATAAGCCGGAGCAGGCGCAGCTCAAAGTGGCCGAGCTCGGCCCGAAACGCCTTAGATTTAAGCTGGTGCTCAATCGGGAGGACGTGGCGATGCTGATTGGGCGCAATGGCTTCACGGCATCCGCGATCCGCAGTGTTCTAAAAGCAGCAGCTGAAAAAGAAGGTGTGCAGGTGACCCTGCAAATCCATTCCCATGAGGAAGAAGCCGAGTTGATGGCCAGAGAGGCTTGATTCCTTAAGATTTGAAATTTAGAATTTAAAGCTTCGAAGTTGTTTTTTACTGTAATTCCCTCGGTTTCGTGCAATCCATCCGCGCGCGGCCGTCTCTGGGAGTGATCCTTGTGGCTCCGCGATCAAGTTTTCCCCATCTATGTCTGTCGAACTGACCCGTAACTTTTCAATCATTGCCCATATTGATCATGGGAAAACGACGCTTTCTGATCGTCTGATGGAAATGACCAGCACGGTGACGATGCGTGAGAGTTCCGCCCAACAACTCGACTCCATGGACTTGGAACGGGAAAAGGGAATTACCATCAAATCCCATCCCGTGGCGATGGAATACAAGGCGAAGGATGGTAAAACCTACAAACTCAACCTGCTCGACACGCCCGGTCACGTGGATTTCTCCTACGAGGTTTCGCGAGCACTGGCAGCCTGCGAAGGCGCAATCCTGATGGTGGATGCCGCTCAGGGCGTGGAAGCCCAAACCGTGGCGAACCTCCACCTCGCCGAGCAACAGAA
>JBILAN010000098.1:0-8134 GCA_044354135.1 Luteolibacter sp. | reverse complement strand
CTTTTATTGGTTTTTAAAGGAGTGTGAATGGCGCTTCAACGGAGGAGATCACAAAAAGCTACTAAACCAGCTTAAACATTGGTATAAAGAGTCACACCACTAGTCCTTAGCTAGTACAGCCCCTAATCTAAAGCAAGAGTTTCAAATCCGAAATGAAGTGAAATAGGAATCACTAGGGGTTTGATTCAATCGCTCGAGACTCCATCCATGCCATAAACGTTTCCGCTGCCGCATCTGAATTCATCACTGGTATCCCTCCCGCGTCCCTGATCCGCTTCTCGTCTTCCAATTCAAAGACTCGTGCAACCACTGGCACGCCTTTCACATAGCGCAATACGGTCAGCGCATCGCTCACCCTTCGCATCGAAGCGATGACTAACTTCGCATCGCGGGCCCCGGCTTTCTCCAAAACATCCACCTCAGCTCCATCACCCCTGATGAAGGCAATGTTCTTAGCGGCCAGGGATCGGCACACCGCCGCATCGTCATCCACCACCACCACCTCTTCACCCTGAGCTAACAAAGGTTTAACCGTCCACATACCCGCCGATCCAAATCCCAAGATCAGGACGTGCCCTTTCGGCGTTTTAACCGGCTTGCTTTTCTTCCGCAAGGGATGAAACGGCAGTAGAAAATTTGCCACCGCCTCCCGACCCAAAAACGGAGTCATGGTCATGGTGATCACGGTCGTCAGAGCCAACACAGAAAATACATCCTCACTCACATGTCCAAGCACCACACCGCTCAAACCTAGCAGCAGGGAATACTCACTCGTCTGAGCCAACAGCAGGCCAGTCTCGATCGAAGCCCGTGCATTGAGCCCACGCCACTCCGCCACCAACGCAACCAATGGCGGCGTCACCACAATCACCACCAAAGAGTAAATCCCTGCCTGCAACCAATGTTCCCAATCCGGAATTCCCAACAATGCCCCTAGCGCAACGAAGAACATCGCATGGAAGAAATCGACCAAGGAAGACAACTGACCACGCACCAGACCGTTGAGTGGAAATGCAGAAAATACGAAGCCACCCATGAACGCGCCTGCGATCAATGGCAGTTTCAACCATGAAGCGATACCGACAAATCCCAACAAAACCGCAACCAGCCACAGTAGCAAATTCTCCTCATCGGGTTTGAATTTTGAAACCAATTTGGGAACCACGAATCGTTGCGCCACCCAAGCAAATACTCCGAGAACCAAGACCTCTAACAAACCTTTACCCACGTTCCATCCCCCACCATCGACACGCGAGAGCAGGACAATCAACAACACCAGCGCCAAATCCTGAAGCAACAGAACCCCTGTCACCACCCGACCGTATGGCTCAAACATCGCCATCCGCGTCTGTAAATGCCGCAGCACCACCAAGGTCGAACTCGCTGCCAAACCACCACCCAAGTAAACCGCCTCCAAATTCTCCACACCCATCAACTTGGCGAAGAAAATACCAATTCCCATCGCTAGGAAAAACTGAACAGCAGCGACCCATACAACCGCTTTTCTGTATTTCGTAAATCGTTTGGGATTGAACTCAACGCCCGAGGAAAACACCAGAAACACCAAACCGAGCTCCAGCATATTCATCGAACCCGCGCCGTTGCCTATACTCAATTCACTAGGCACCCATCCAGCCAAACTCAGAGACATTCCCGTCGCAATCAGCACTGGAACCGATGGCAGACGAAAATATTTTGCCACACCGTAAGCAATTGCCGCAGCACCGAGCAATAAGGCAAACAGGTTCATTTCAGCACCTCCATATCTCTCAACTTAGCAAGCTGTGCTTTGACCCCATCCACTTTTGAAACAATAAGATAATCGGTCTCCAAATCCAATAAGTTATCCACTACGGAAAAATCCACCACATGGATCGCACACGGCACACCCACGCTCTTCGCACGATAAGCAAGCAGATGATTCATCTCCTCAATTTGAAGAGCTGAGACTATCAATTTGGCTCGGGAAAAACCTGCTTGTTGAAGCACCGAGAGATACCCCACACTGCCTAACAATTTTCTACCAGGCAATCCTTCAAGCTTCACGGGATCGGTATCGATTGCCAGCACATCCTCGCCCTTATCTACTAATCGCCCCACCAAGTTTCTACCCAACGCATTCATCCCAACCACAATAATGTGCCCTTGCAGATTTTGACCTGCATGCACAATCCGATCCGTGATCTCGGGTTTTCCATCGAGAAATTTCCATCTCAGCAATCCCGCCTTGAGTGCCCATGCATACATGCCGTGGTTGTAGATGATCAT
The DNA here is from genome assembly GCA_044354135.1 of Luteolibacter sp. Lineage (GTDB taxonomy): Bacteria > Verrucomicrobiota > Verrucomicrobiia > Verrucomicrobiales > Akkermansiaceae > Luteolibacter. The sequence continues at coordinate 5,866 of JBILAN010000098.1, read as the reverse complement.
GTAGGACGAAATCGCAATGGTCACCACCCCAACCAATGCAGAAACCAATAAAATCTCCCCATCAATCAAACCTTTACTCATCGCTAAGCCAGCGAGGATGAATGAGAATTCACTGGTCTGAGCCAAGGTCGCACCTGTTAGAAATGCTGTCTTTCGCCCATAACCCAACCATCCTAATATCCCCAAGAAAATGAGTGGTTTGATCATTAATACAAAAGCAGAAAATGCCGTGACCGAACCCAAGTTCTCTCCGACCCCTGTCATATCCATACGTATTCCCAAGGTCACAAAAAACACCGCTATAAAAAAGTTCATCAATGGATGCACCCTGCGACGTAAATTTTCGTTATAAGGAAGCTGCGCCAAACTCATCCCCGCAAGAAACGCACCAACCTCCACTGAGAGATGGAAAAAATGCGCACATAGCACCATCAGAAAGCACCACGAAAGCGCCCAAATTAATAAAACATCAGGTGATCTCGCCGCCCATTTGAACGGTTTCGGTAAAATGTATTTCGAGGCAATCATCGCCGCGACCAACAACACCGCCATCCCTCCGAACGCTTTCAACAATCCCTTTCCAACCGCAGCAAAATCCAATTGCCCAGCATCGCCTGAATATCCCGCAAGAAATGTCAGCAGCACAATCACCACCACATCCTGAACCAACAAAACCCCTAACCCGATTCGACCATACAAACTATCAAACTCACCCTTTACTTCTAACAATTTCACCACCACCACCGTGCTACTGAATGTGAGCGCAGCTCCTAAAAACAAACTGGGCACCAACCCGAAACCTAAAACCTTCGCCAACAAGAAAACCAAACCCGCCGTCAGCACAACCTGCATGAACCCGGCAATCAAGGCCACCTTCCCCACATCCCGCACCTTTCCAATACTTAGCTCAAGACCCACCAGAAACAGCAACAATGCAATGCCCGTCTCTGAAACCAAATCCAAGCCTTGCTCCACCCCCACCCAACCCATCACCGGCCCAACCAAAATCCCACACAACAAATACACCACAATCGCCGGCATACGCAGCATCCGACCCACCATCACCATCACCGCGGCGCAGATCGCTATAATCCCCAAACTCTGTAAAAATCCTATTCCTGCCATGTGCCAACGCTGTGTTAGTATTTGAATCCGATCACGTCGAGAAAAGAGGCGGAAAATCCCAAATTTCCATTTTCAAACGGAACTCGCGTTCTCACAGGAATGAGAATCCCATCTCCACCGAGTCTCCGCATAGTCACGCCGAATGCGAACTTAAATGTCAACTCACTGGGTTGATTCACATTTTTTCATGTAAAGCACATGCCCACTACCTGCGGCGATGAGCGATTTCACTCACTTGAGTTATTGTCCTCATCGAGATGAAACTTGTGCAAAATCCTGTGAAAACGGGTGCCAACAACAGTCCGATAGAGGAAAGAAAAATCACACCGCTGAATAATGCGTAGGCTGATGCGAACCATTTCGCAGAGTCGGAGACCATGGGTGCTATCGGACCCATTCCCGTAAGAATCACGGATGCGTTCAGAATGGAATCTAACCACGTAAGACCCGCGAAATAATGATAACCCAGCACACCCAATCCCAATGCAACCAAAAGCACCGCAACCAACAGGAGAAAAGACACCACCATCCGCCGTGCGAAGGTGGATACAGGCAGGAGCTTTTCTGATTTATGTTCGAACATTTGCTTAATTATCTGATTTGAAAACCTGCCACGGCGCAGATTGGAAGTCCAGAGCGAAGAGGAACGTCAAATATCACATAATCCTATTAGCAGGTGCAGCGTCGATCACGAGGTTTAGGTTGAAACTACGGGAGAGCATGAAAATGGGAGACTTATAGAGGATGATTTGTCATGGCTTTTAGAGCCCGACTCTATATTCCAGTTATTGGCGATAAAATTTCTCCACACTACAGCATTTATTGGTAGGCTCTATAGATCATGTGTGCAGATACTGATATCTCAGAATCTGTTAGATAACTCCTTGACTTGAAAAATAATTCTCCAATCGTATATATCAATTCCTCTTTGATACGCTTTTGCGGCAGCGTTTGGATTTCTGATACACATACGTTTGGGAGTCTTTCGCAACATATTGACGATTCACAAGATATCCGTCGAAACCTCAGCGAAGTCGGATTCGCGGTTAGCTTCTTTATTTTCTGATCTTCCCATTCAAAAATCAAACCTCAACAATCGAAAATCAATTCTTCGATAGGAGCAATTGGGTTTTTCGGTTTTATTGACGATTGATGATTGTTGAGGTTTGATTTTTGATTTGCAGTAGAGCATGGTGCCTCCATGACTCGCCCTGACGCCCGCGCAAACGACCAGCTCCGCACCATTTCCTTTCATCCCAACGTTGCTCCCAATGCCACCGGCTCCGTGCTTGTCTGCTTCGGAAAAACCCGTGTGATTTGTTCTGCGACGGTTGAAGACAACATCCCCAGCTGGATGCGTGCCCAAAAAGTCCCCGGTGGTTGGCTCACCGCGGAATACTCCATGCTCCCCTACTCCACCCACGACCGCAAAGCCCGCGATATCTCACGCGGCAAACTCGATGGTCGTTCCTCTGAAATCCAACGCCTCATTGGTCGCTCCATCCGCGCGGTGGTGGACCTCCAAAAAATCGGGCAACGCACGATTTGGATCGATTGTGATGTACTTGAAGCCGATGGCGGAACCCGCACCGCATCGGTCACTGGTGCTTGTGTGGCGGTTGCGATCGCGTTCAACCGCATGATGGCGGAGGGGAAAATCAAGGATTTCCCGCTCAAAAAACTCGTCGCCGCGGTTTCTGCCGGAATTTTTGAAGACACCGCGGTGTTGGATCTCAATTACCTCGAGGACAAGGCCGCGACCGTCGATTTCAACATCGTCATGACCGAGTCTCTGGAATTTGTCGAAGTCCAGGGCTCTGGCGAGGAAGCCGTCTTCACGGCCACTCAAATGTCCGAAATGGTCGGCCTTGCCCAGAAAGGCATCTCGGAAATTTTCTCCATGCAGAAAATCGCCATTATCAACGCCGATAAGGTTGGACCGCTGGATTTCGCATCCCTGATCGGCAACTTCTCAAAAAAATCTCTTTGATTCACTGAATCTTTGCCTACTACACACCGTATTCTCTGACATGAAACGATACTTACTCATCATCCCTATCCTCTCTGGCCTCGTCATGGCTGCAGAGGAACTCCCAAATCCTCACCTTCTCCCAACGACCAAAGCGATTTACGATAAGATCATCGCAAAACAAAAAGCCGGGGCCGCGAAGCACGAGGCCTACACCCAAGAAGTCCCTCTCGCTGTCGGATCAAAAATCGACCTCATCCCTATCCCTGCTGGAAAATATAAAATTGGCTCTGAGCCCGCTTCGCCCGGCCACAAATCCGACGAAACACCGCAGAAGGAAATCGCCATTCCAGCTTTCTGGATGGCGAAACTTGAGACCACTTGGGACATCTACCGCCCATACATGGAAAATGGCAAAGCCCGCAACAAAGACGGCACGCTGAATCGCGATGCCGACATGTCGACCTCCGAAAAACCCGATATCAAAGAAGGCGAAACTTTGGTCGATACCGTCACCCAACCGACCCCACCTTACATTCCCATGCATTTCTCCATGGGCGATGGCTACTCGAAAGACTACCCGGCCGTAGGCATCACCCACCACGCCGCAAACAAATTCTGCGAATGGCTTTCCGCTCAAACTGGAAATTTCTACCGGCTCCCCACCGAAGCCGAATGGGAATACGCCTGCCGCGCCGGAACCACCACCGCCTACTCATTCGGCGACGATGCATCGAAGCTCGGTGAATACGCATGGTTCATGGATAACTCGGAGTTCGTTTACCAAAAGGTCGGCACCAAAAAAGCCAACCCTTGGGGTCTGTTCGACATGCACGGCAACGCCGCCGAGCTTGTCCTCGACCAATACACTGCCGACGCATACGCCAAGATCAAAGACGGTGCAACCAACCCATGGGTATCAGCACCCAACCGCTACCCCACCGTATTCCGCGGAGGTCACTGGGACTCCGATGCAGCATCTCACCGCTCCGCCGCCCGCGGAAAAACCGACCCCGAACTCAAAGTCATCGATCCACAGATCCCAAAATCTCTCTGGTATTTCACCAACGCCTCATGGCTAGGCTTCCGAATTGTTAGACCGCTGACCGTTCCTTCCGTCGAAGAAATGCACAAAGCATGGAACCAAGGCCCGGGGCCGACGGAGTAGGTTTAAATTTCAAGTTTCAAATCTCAAATTTCAAAACGAAAAAGCCCACCTCGATCACTCGGAATGGACTTCTTAATTTTAAAGAACCAAGAACCACAAAGCCGAGTGAGCGTTAGCGAACATCATAACTTGACGAAGTCCTGACCGCTTGGACGGAGCGAAGCGTAGTCAAACTAAGAACTAAGAACTAAGAACTAAGAACTCATCAAAACACCTTCGTCACTCCCGGGATCGGAGCTGGATAGAGTCCATCCGCACCCATCTTCGGACCCGGATCAGCATTCCATGCAAGAACTTTTGGCATCGTATCCAAATCGGAATTCAATGCCTGCTCCCATGTGATTTCCTGACCTGAGTAAGTGGCCATGCGGCCCATGATGGCCGAGAGTGTTGCTTCAGCTGTGTAGTGCGCGTTGTTGACCGGTTTGTTTTCATTGATGTGTTGCACCAATACATCATGCTCGGTTTGATATGGATTGTTATTCTTACCGTTGAAACGCCAGATAATTTTTCCTGTTAGATCTTTAATGACACCTGCCGTGGCGGTGCCTTTGGTGCCAACGATTGTCTCTGCAACTTTTGACCATGTGCCATTCCAATGCTTGCACTGGCTGTTCATGATCGTGCCGTCCGCATAGGTGTATTCGACGTAGTGATGGTCGTAAATTTCGCCCCAATCCTTACCGATACGCTTGGTGCGCCCACCGATTCCTACCGCTTTCACTGGATGTGAACCTTTGAACCAGTTTCCGACATCGATGTTGTGAATGTGCTGCTCGCAGATGTGATCGCCGCAAATCCAGTTAAAATAGAACCAATTACGCATCTGATATTCCATCTCGGTCATACCCTCATTGCGCTCACGAGTCCAAACACCACCACCTGACCAATAAACCTGCATATTGACGACATCACCGATCAAGCCAGCTTTGATCTGCTCCAAGGTATCAAGATAGGTGTTTTGATAATGGCGTTGAAGCCCGCAAACCACTTTGAGATTTTTCGCATCCGCTGCCTTCGCCGCCTCGATCACCTTGCGAATCCCCGGGCCATCAACGGCAACCGGCTTCTCCATGAAAACGTGTTTACCCTGCTGCACCGCATATTCAAAATGCATCGGGCGGAAACCCGGCGACGAACACAACAATACCAAATCCGCCGCATCGATTGCTTTCTTGTAGGCGTCAAAACCCACAAAGCGACGCTCTGCTGGGACATCGACCCGCGCTTTAAACTGCTTTTGCAAGCTATCGTGAGCCTTGGTCAAATTGTCCTCAAACGCATCCGCCATTGCGACCAACTTCGTCCCTGGAACATTCAACGACTGACTCGCAGCACCTGTTCCACGTCCGCCGCAACCAATCAAGGCCACTTTGATTTCTTTGCCCGCCGCGCCTTGAGCACTGGCCATACCCGGCAACAAGGTCGCTGCAGTGACTAAAACACCAGCTTTCATAAACTCACGACGATCTGATTGAGGTATACTTGGATTTTGCATTTCAGACACTACGTAAACCTATCCAACCGTCTTTCGTAAATGGAATTTTTCCCGAATTTACTCTGAGAGAGGAGCCGCGATTTGCATTTTTCAACCACGGAAAGCA